>JBKKCN010000203.1:0-3505 GCA_046712525.1 Candidatus Rokuibacteriota bacterium | reverse complement strand
CTCGATGAGGTGCTCGTGCGTGTCGGCGTCCGCCTGCTTGAGCACGCTCGAGGGCGCGTAGCCGCGATGGTTGTAGGTGATCACCCGGTAACGGCGGGAGACGTAGCGCACCTGGGCCTCCCACGCGCGGTAGTCGCCGCCGAACTCGTGGCTCCACACGAGCGGAAAGCCCCGGCCGGTCTCTTCGTAATAGATATCAACGCCGTTGACGTGCTTGATGGGCATCGAGGAGCGCCACGGCTTTTGCCGGGGCGCTGCCGAGCGCTTGGGGGTTTGGGGGGCCCTTCGAGGCCCCCCATCTTTACAGGTGGGTGAGCCGCTCTTGGGGCGGCGGCGATTCGCGGCGCAGACGGCGGGCGAGGATGTCGCGGGCCAGCGTGCGACCACCGAGGCCGAAGGCCAGGGCCACCGCGAAGACGAGGCCGCCGAAGCTGATGCCGAAGGCGACGAGCACCATCTCCTTGCCGATGCCGAGGTGCGTGAGCGCGGTGGCTCCCGCGAAGAGCAGCACGCCCCAGTGCACCGCGCGCGCGAGGAGTCGCGCCTCCGGCACGCGGGCGTTGACGGCGGCGATGAGCACGCCCTGGCTCAGGAAGTTCGCGACGAGCCAACCCACGATGATGATGAGGGTGGCCGCGAAGAGCGGGGGCAGGAAGGCGAGGAGAAAAGCGGTGGCGCCGGTGGCGCCCGGCAGCGCGATGGCGTCCACGCCCGTGCTCGCGAAGACGATGAAGATGGCCCAGAAGGCAATGAGCCCCAGTGCGTCGGAGGGCGAGCGGACGATCCCGGCTCGGCGAAACGACGCGCCCACGCCGCCACGCTCCATGAGGCGATCGAAGCCCACCGCGCGTGCGAGGCGGGTGATGGCGGCGCGCGCGAGCCAGCCCGCGAGGAGGCCGACGGCGATGAGCACGAGCATGACGAGCAGGCCGGGCACGATCGCGATGAGGCGCTCGCGGACGCCGAGAAGACCCGACCACACACCACCGCCCAGCCCGTCGCTCATCAAGGATTCCTTTTTAGAGCCTACACCCGGTACAATGCCACGCAATGTACTGGAAAACCACGATCGCCGCCATCATCCTGTGCTCCGTCATCGCCGGGTGCGCTGCTTCGTCCCAGCGCCAGTGGATGAAGATCAACGAGACATACAGCACGGCTGAGTTCCGCCGCGACCACGCCGCCTGCACCAAGAGCGGCACCCTCGACGACGCGTGCATGCGCAGCCGCGGCTGGGTCGATGTCAACCCGTCGAAGGCTGAGAAGGGCGCCGAGCCGGAGCCGGCCCGGCAGGGCGTCTATACGCCGCCCAACCAGCGCGGCCGGTGACGGGCATGCGCTTCGGACTCTTCAGCGGAATGGGCGCGACGACCTGGGACACGGTGCTCAACCTCTGGCGTCACATCGAGGCCACGGGGTGGGACGCCGCCTGCGTGACCGATCACTTCATGCCCAACACGCCGGAGCGCACCGGCGACACCATGGAGTGCTGGACGACGCTGGCCGCCCTTGCCGCGCTGGTGCCGCGCATGCGCGTGGGCACCATCGTCGCCGGCAACACGTATCGCCACCCCGCGCTGCTCGCCAAGATGGCGGCGCAGGTGGACATCATCTCCGGCGGCCGCCTCATCTGCGGGCTGGGGGCCGCGTGGCAGGAGAATGAGCACGAGGCGTATGGCATTCCCTTCTACACGGTGGGCGAGCGCCTCGCGCGCCTCGATGAAGCATGCCAGGTGCTCAAGGCGCTGTGGACGCAGGCCAAGACCGACTACAAGGGACGCTTCTATCAGCTCAGCGATGCGCCGCTCAGCCCGAAACCCGTCCAGTCGCCGTATCCCGAGCTGATGATCGGTGGCGGTGGTGAGAAGGTCACGCTGAAGATCGCGGCCCGGCACGCCGATCACTGGAACGTCTGGGGCGGGCCCGCGACGCTCGCGCGCAAGGGCACGCTCCTCGACGCCTACTGCACGGAGCTGGGACGCGACCCGAAGCGCATCACGCATTCCGCGAACATGCCACTGCTCTTCAGCGAGGCCCCGTCGGAGATCGACTCGCTGCGCGGCGCGCTGCGCAAGCGCATGGGAATGGCGGAGGAGCTCGCCCGTGACACCGTGCTCGCGGGCTCCGTGTCCGAGATCCGCAACAAGCTCGTGCACCTTCGGGACGCCGGCGTGTCCATGCTATGGATCCCCACCATGTTCCTGCCAAAGGACCCGCGCCCCGTCCTCGACCGCTTCATGAAAGACGTCGCCCCCGCCTTCCGCTAGGAAATGCGCGGCTGCGGGGGGGGGCGGCATTCTACGCGCGGCCGTCGAGGGCACGCTTGAGCTGGTCCAGGTGGTTGTCGTCGTGCCAGGCAATGAGGGAGAGGAAATCGTCTATCGTCATGCGCCCGCGCACGGCGTGAATACCCCCGCGCTTCCACTGGTCGCCCTTGAGTCCGCGAAAGAAGGCGAGCGTCTCCTCGCGCCGCTTGCGGAAGGCGGCGATCGCGTCCGTGACGTCGTTGCGCAGGTATTGCCGCTCCTCCGCCCACCGGTCGGGATTGACGCCGATGAGCTTGGGATCGTCCATGGCCATGATGACGTCGAAGCGCGCCATGAACGACTCTTCGGTGTCGCGCAGGTGGCAGATCACTTCCTTCGCCGCCCAGTTCTTGCCGTCGGGCCGCTTCGATACGGCGGCGGCGTCCTTGCCCCGCACGGCGGCCGCGAGCTCATCGGCGGTGCGCGCGGCACGCGCGAGGCGCTGCTCCGGCGTCTGCTTGGCGTACTCCTCCATCGTCGGCATCAGGGCTTGCCCTCCAGGGCTCGGGTGAATTGCTCGAGGTGGTTGTCGTCGTGCCAGGCCATGATGCTCACCAGCGTGTCGATGGTCATGCGCCCGCGCGCGGGATGGAGGGCGCCGCGCTCCCAGTCGCCGGCGGCGAGACCGACCAGCAGCTCGAGCGTCTCCCCGCGGCGCGTGCGGAAGGCGGCCAGCGCGTCCTTGCTGTCGTAGCGGAGGTATTGCCGCTCCTGTGCCCAGCGGTCCGCCGGTCCCGCCTCGTAGAGCGCGGGCTCCGTCATGGCGAGGATGGTCTGGAAGCGGAGGAAGAAGAGCTCCTCGGAGTCGAGCAGGTGCGCGAGCACTTCCACGGGCGCCCAGCTCGTCGCGCTCGGCCGCCGGCCGAGCACACGGTCGTGTCCGCCTTTCATGCCGGCCGCGAGCTGATCGGGCGTGCGCGCCGACCGCCGCATGCGCTCGTCCGCGGGCTGCGCCGCCCACTCCTCGAAGGTCAGCACACGCGGCTTGCCCGCCGGCACCAGCTGCGCGAAGAGGCTCGACTCGCGCTTGTAGAAGCCCTCCGTGTGAAAGGAGTCCGGCAGCCGCAGCGCAGTGAAGTCGATATGATGTCCGACCTCGTGCAGCAGCGTGCGCAGGTAGGTACGGAAGGCGACCACGCGCTTCTGCTTCGCGGTGCGCATCCAGAGCTGGATCTTCGGCGTGCGCCCGCGCTCGGCGG
>JBKKCN010000202.1:0-13110 GCA_046712525.1 Candidatus Rokuibacteriota bacterium | reverse complement strand
GCGTCGGTGAGAGTGGCCGTGAAGCGGGCCGTGCCCCGCGCGCTCTCCACCGTCACCTCGTCACCCTCCGCGATGCCGCGCGCCTCCGCGTCGGAGGGGGCGAGCATCACGGTGGGCGTCTTCTGGCGCCGGCGCAGGAGAGCGGACTGGCTGAACGAGGAGTTCAGGAAGAACCGGTTGGGCGGCACGATGCACTGTAGCGGGTAGCGTAACCGCATGCCGGCGTTGTCAGGGCCCTCTGTCAGCGGCACGTACGTCGGCAGCGCGGCCATGCCCATGCGCGCCAGCGTCTCCGAGTAGAACTCGACTTTGCCGGACGGCGTGGGCGCCCCCCGCGCGAACGGCAGATACGGGCGCGGCAGGCTCAGACGCGCCGACCCGTCGGCCGCGAGCTGCTCGTACGTGATCCCGCGCACGGATTCGTCGCCGCCCGCGAGCATGTTCCGGATGACCGCCTCGTCACCCGCGGCATAGTGCGCCTGCGCCTGTGGCTCCCCGAGGGCGCGCGCGAGGAGCGCGAAGACGTCCCAGTTCGACTTTGCCTCTCCCTGCGGCGGCAGCACCGGCTGCGCAAGTTGCACGTAGAACTGCCCGTAGGAGCGGTACAGGTCGCGATGCTCCATCGAGGTGGTGGCGGGCAGGACGATGTCGGCGTAGTACGCGGTATCGGTGAGCACCTGCTCGTGCACGACGGTGAAGAGATCCTCACGCGCGAGGCCCCGGAGGACGCAATCCTGGTCCGGGCACACGGCGGCGGGATTCGAGCTGTACACGTAGAGCGCCTTCACCGGCGGCGCCATCTCCGGATCGGTGAGCGCGCGGCCGAGATGAATCATGTTGACGATGCGCGGCGTACGCGCGGGCATGAGGTCGGGCCGCTCCGCCGCCGAGAAGTCGAAGCCGAAGGCGCCCCCCGACGACAGGAGCGCGCCGCCGTGCGGGTGCGCGTAGGCGCCGGTGAGGGCGGGCAGGCAGGCGAGAGTGCGGCACGTCATCCCCCCGTTGTCGTGGCGGGACAGCCCGATGCCGACGCGCATGAACGAGCGCGCCGTGGAGCCATAGCGGCGGGCGAAACGAACGATCGTCTCCGCGGGTAATCCGACGATGGGCGCCACCGTCTCCGGCGCGTACGCCTTGACGTGGTCGGCGAGGCGGTCGTAGCCCAGCGTGGCACGCTCGATGTAATCACGATCGACGAGCCCCTCCGTCACCAGCACGTGCATGACGGCGAGGGCGAGCGCAGCGTCGGTGCCGGGGCGCACCATGAGGTGCTCGTCCGACTGCTGCGCGGTGGGTGTGCGGTAGGGGTCGATGACCACCACGTGGGCGCCGCGCGCACGCGCCTGCTTCACGAGCGTCATCACGTTGATGGTCGAATAGGCGGCGTTGATCCCCCACAGCACGATGAGGTCCGCGCCCACCATCTGCTCGGAGTCGTTGCCCGTCACCACGCCCACCGTCGCCCGCCAGCCCGCGTACGCCGTCGACACGCAGATGGAGCGGTCGAGCCGGCTGGCGCCGAGCGCGTGGAAGAGCGGGTGGCCCGCGTAGAACTGCACCTGCCCCATCGAGCCCGCGTACGAGAACGGCAGCAAGGCCTCGCCGCCGTAGGCGCCGATGACGGCGCGCCAGCGATGGGCGATCTCCCCGATCGCCTCCTCCCACGACAGGGGCGTGAATTCGCCCGCGCCCTTGGCGCCCACGCGCCGCAGCGGCGTGGTCACCCGCAGCGGCGAATGCACTCGCTCCGCATACTCGCGCACCTTGCCGCAGATCACGCCCTGAGTGAACGGGTGCGCGGCGTCGCCGGTCACCTCGGTGATGCGGCCGTTGGTGACGCTCACCTCGAGGCTGCAGCAGGACGGGCAATCGTGCGGACACACGGAGTGCATGCCCGCGATTCTAGACTATGATGTCGCGTGCCCGCCACCGCGGCGCGACTCAATCCCTTCACGACGCCGGAGGCCCGGCGTCTCGCCCTCCTCTTCGGCATCGTCTACTTCGCGCAGGGCATGTGGTACCTGCCCAACCAGACGATCACCATGATCTTCAAGGACACGGGGCTGTCGGCCGGCCAGGTCGCCAACTTCTTCGCCATCAGCACCATCCCCTGGCTGCTGAAGCCGGTGTACGGCCTGCTCTCGGACTTCGTCCCCGTCTTCGGGCGCCGCCGCACCGGATACTTCGTCGTGAGCTCCGGCCTCGCCGCGCTCGCCGGCTTCGGCGTCGCCTTCGGCGGCGGCGCCTCGTACTGGACGCTCGTCGCGCTCTTCACCGCGATGGGGCTCGGCCTCGCCTTCACGGACGTGATGACGGATGCGCTGATGGTGGAGAACGGCCGCCCGCGCGGGCTCACGGGCGCCTTCCAGTCCGTGCAGTGGGCGGCCATCTACAGCTGCGCCATTTTCGTGGGCCTCGGTGGCGGCTACCTCGCCGAGCACCGCAGCCTGAAGACCACCTTTCTGGTGGCCGCGTGCTTTCCGCTGGTGTCGCTGGTCATGGCCGTCACCTTCATCAAGGAGCCTCCCGCGCGCGCGGACTGGAGCGCGCTGCGCGAGCGCGCACGCGCGGTGCACCTCGCGCTCGCCTCGCGCGAGGTGTGGCTGGTGACCGGCTTCATCTTCTTCTGGACGTTCAGCCCGTCCTTCGGGCCCGCGTTCGTCTTCTACCAGGTGGACGATCTGAAGTTCAGCCAGCAGTTCATCGGCACTCTCGCCGCCCTCGGCTCCCTCGGCGCCGTGGCGGGCGCTCTCGTGTACGCGCCGCTGTCGCGCACGATGCGCCTGCGCCGTGTCATCACGATGGCCATTGGTCTGGGCGTGATCGGCAACCTGATCTACCTCGGCTACCGCGGCCCCGTCTCCGGCGTCGCCATCGACGTCCTCTACGGCTTCATCTCCATGCTCACCACGCTCGCCCTCCTCGATCTGGCGGCCAAGGCCTGTCCCCGTCACGTGGAAGGCACGTTCTTCGCGCTCCTGATGTCGGTGTACAACCTCGGCCAGCAGGGCTCGCAGTGGACGGGCGGCCATTTGTACGACCTCGTCGGCTTCCGCAACCTCGTCTTCATCGCCGCCGCGATGACCGCGCTCACGTGGCTGCTGGTCCCGTTCGTCGACATCGACCGCATCGAAGCTGAGGCACGGGAGGCGGCGTGACGGCGAGCCATGAGGGCCGCTGAGTGAGCAGCGCTTTGCCAGTTCGACGAGATACCACAGAGCATCTAGATATCCGAGAGATCGGCATGAAGCTCGCCCGCATCATCGTCGTCACTGCCCTCGGGAAATGGCTTCTGTCTGAGAGCCTCGTATGCGCGCACGAGTTCTTTTCGTGTGTCTTCCACGTGCCTACCTTAGTGGATGCCCCTCTTTTCGAGAGTCTCTATCTCCGGACTTCGTCGGTGCGACGCCTCGTCGCAGATGATCCGTACTGCTTGCCTTTTGACCGTATCTAGATCAACGGATATCGGTGCTGCGGAAATGTCCGGCAGCACGGTCGAGGGCGCAAAGAACATCCTCTCCAGTACCAACGGTCCTTGGGTCATCTTCGCCCTTCGTGTCGGTTCGCCAAGCACCGCGAATATTTCGTGCTGGGGGGTCCCAATCCGCAGCGACTTGCACTGCTCGACCATCTGTTGGTGACGCCGTCCGATTCCGCCGAACGCATAGATTCCTGCGATCAGAATGATGAGAAGCAGAGCAGCGACCATCCCTAAGCTCTTAGGCATTGGGGAACTGTGATCGGCGCTGGCCCGACGGCCAGCGGATGCAGAACGTCGATCGCCCAGCCCACATCAAGGCGCTCCCCGACCCAGCCCGGGCAGGCCGTGCGCGCGTGGAGGCGCAATCCCTGTGCGACGTGCACCTCGCGCAGCACGTGCACAGGATCGGCCGGCACCGAGGATGGAGGCGGCACGTCGGGTAAGGGCCGTCCGTCTGGCCACCGAAAGCGCAGCGCGCCGTCGGGATGCCGATCGACCTGGAAGCCCTCCTCGTGGACCGCGCGATGATGCCGGCGACAGAGCATGGCGAGATTCGAGAGCGTCGTCGGACCCCCTTGTGCCCAGTGGCGGAGGTGATGCCCTTGGCCGAATCGGACCCCGCATCCCGGGAAGCGGCATCCTTGATCGCGATGCTGGAGCGCACGCCGTAACGCCGGCGCAATGGTCCGCGTGCGGGCGCCGATTTCCACCACGCGTCCCTCGGGGTCGTGCCGCATCACTACCCGGCTCGCGTCGCACGCCAGACGCCGAGACGTTTCAGCTGGAACGTGCGCGCCGTCCTCGAGGACGGACTGGCCCGGCTGATCCGGATCCGCCAGCGCCGCGGCGTCGACATGGACCACCACCTGATAGCGCGCTCCCGGCGCGCCGGGATCGAGTCGGTGCAGCGCCGTTTCCGCAAGCAGGGCCAGTGCGTCCGCCTGCTGCTGGCCGATGGAGGGACGGTCCGCGACGCGGACTTGCTGGTACACTGTGTCGCGGCCGGCTTCCAGGGCCCGCAAAAGCAGCGCTCCCACTTCCGGCGTCAATCGCCCACGGACCACAAACATACCGTCCTCGTCCGGATATACGTAAACCGCGCGGCTCTTGTGAAGTCGGGCGGCCTCTTGGTTCTCCGCGTTCCGATCCACGCGCCGCCAGCCCCGAACGATGCGCTCGACGTGCTCCGTCGTGCCGGCTCGCCCAACTGCCAGCAGTCGCTCTTCAGTCTCCGGCGTGGCCACGCGCGTCAGGGCTCGAACCTTGGAGTAGGAGAGTTCGCCGTTGGCGAGAGCCTGGGCCAGGCGCGGCAGCGTGCCGAGGGCGTGCGCCACGCGCACCTTCTCCCGCGCGGCGCCCAGGCCGAGTCCTACCCGCCAACTCAGCCAGGCCGCACAAGACCGGAATCCGTTGCTCCAGCCATGACGGGCGTCGAAGTCGCGGATGAGATGAAGCAGGCGCGCGGTGGCCGCGTCGAGGTGCGCCGACAGCTCGGCGATCTCGTCGCCCAGCCGATCCAGTTCTGCGACACGTTCCGGGATGGCGAAGATGTTCGGCGAATGGATGTCCATCGCGAGCCCCCTTGTGGTGGGACTCTACACCCCGTTTTGGAAGCCACCTGCGAGCCTCCAGGAGCGGCGATTCCGACACGAGTGGCATTTTCTTAGTTCGAGCTCGTTTGATGCCCATCGTGGCAATAGCGGCCCGCTGCGCCGACATTTACTGGGCATTGCCGACACGCGGCCGTTGTCATTTGACGAGGCTGTCAAGCGAAAATCTCAAGGGCGGCACCGCATGGGTGCGGCCGATCGCGGTTCAGATGCTAGCTGGTGGTCGTGTCGACGCTCTGAGAATCCCGGGCGGCGGCCGCAAAGATACCGCGCGTCATGAGGGCGGGCGACGCGGCGGCGCGCTGCTCGTAGATGGCGGCGCGGGCTGAGTGCGCGTCCTTGTCATCGGGCGCGGCAGCGGTGGCCCAGTCGATCAGATGGGAGGCGAGGGTGAGATCGCCGGCAGCGGCGAGCGCGCGGGCGCGGGCGACGAGGGCGGGAACCCCGCCCGCGAGTGCGGCGACTTCGCGCCCGAGCTCGGCTTGCGAAGCCGGCTTGAGGTGGGAGGGGATGCCGTCCCACCAGCCTCCGTACAGCCGCCAGATGTTGCGGACGACGTAGTCGGGCTCGTCGTAGACGGGCTGCAGGTAGGGGCGATCGGCAAGATGGGCGGGCGGCTTCACTTCCGCGAGAATCGCTTCCAGCGTCATGCCGGCGTTCATGCGCCGCAGAGTTTCGCGCACGAGGGTCTCCAGCCATTCCGCCGTCTCGTCGAGGGCCTGTCGGACGCGGGCGGCACCCACGACGGGCACGCCGTGTCCGGGAATGAGCATGTCGGCGCCGCAGGCGCTCATCGCGCGCAGGGACGTGGCCCACTCGGCGGCGTAGCGCTGGACCTTTTGTGGATTCCCGGCGTTGGGCGCCACCCAGAAGAACTGGTCGCCCGTGAAGACGATGCGCCGGGCCGGATGCCAGAGCCACGTGTGGTCGTCAGTCTCGCCGCGCGCATGATGCAGCTCGAGCACGGTGGATCCGATCTCGAGACGAAACGTGGTGTCGTACACGAGGTCGGGCTCGTCGTACTCGGTCGGCCACGAGGGCGGGATCCCGAACTGGCGGGCATTGATGGTCGCGTTGAAGCCGGCGGTGGCGCGGTAGCGCTCGAAGCGCGCGCGCACATTGCGATGGGCGACGATCTGCGGACGGCGCCAGCCGCGCGTGGCGGCTTCGGCAAGGAAGGGGGGCAGGTTGCACGCGTGATCGACGTGACCGTGCGTGTAGACGGCCGCGGCCAGCGGCGCCTCCGACCAGCCGCGCACCGCCTCGAACGTCTTCGCGCGCGCCGCGTAGTTGCCGGTGTCGATGAGGACGAGGCCCGCCTCCGTGCGCAGGGCGGTCACGTTGGCGAAGGCGTGGAAGAAGAACACCCCGGGCGCGATCTCCTCGGCGTGCCCGGTGGGCCGCAGCAGCTCGCGGCCGGTGACGGCACCGCTCCAGAACCGCTCCGCGAGGTCGAGGACGGCGCCCACTCTCAGCTCGTGAGCACGATGTCAGCCATCGGCGTCGGCGTCGTCCGTGGCGGCGCCGGTGTCGCGGTACGCGCGCCGAAGCCAGCGCAGCGCGCGCGCGACGTCGAACTCCGTCTCGATGCTCACCTCGACCCATCCCCGCCGCGCGAAGCGACGGTGCGGGCGCACGCTCTCGTCCTTCAGCGCCTGCCGCTGGTCCTCGGGCGACAGGCGGATCCACAGGTCGTGCTCCTTGACGCGCAGGGGGAAGCACGCGAAGAGCCGGTCTCCCGTGAAGTAGCCCCAGCGGCCGAACATGGGCGTGATGCGCACGCCGTCCCATGCGCCGAGCGTGCGGTTCAGGCGCTGCGCCGGCCCCGCGCCCCCACGTTCGAGCGCGCGACGGGTCTTGCGGCCGTGGCCCATGCCCCGGAAGCGGCGCGGCGCCGCCACCGTTACGGCCACACCTGCGTATACGCGAAGCGGGCCCGGTCGCTCGCACCGGCGAAGTGCTTGTCGTACTCCGCCTTCAGCTCCTTGAAGTGGCTGGAGGCCATGAGCGCATGGAAGGTCGCCTCGTTCTGCACCTCGTAGACCGCCATGTACTGGTAGGTGTCCTCGCCCATGATCGCCTTGTAGCGCCGCGCGCTCACCGCGCCCGGGTAGCGCAGGAACTGGGGACAGTGCTCCTCGTTGTACCAGCGGTTGAACTCGGCTTCGCGCTCCTTGGTGATGGTCGCTTTCACGACGAAGAGGACGGTGGCCATCGCTCACCTCTCACGAGTCGGGATGTGGCATTCTGCCATTGACACCTCGTGCGCCGCTATGCGAAAACTGGCCGTTTCTAACGGATCGAAGGAGAGCACGCTTCCATGACTCCGACCTCACGCCTGCAGTTCGCCCCCGTCGAGGGCGCCGCCGAGCTCTTCACGCCGGACTTCATCCGGTTTCTCACGACGCTGCACGACCGCCTGCACACGCGCGCGCAGGGGTTGCGGGCAGCGCGCGCGCGGTTGCTGAAGGATGCGCTCGAGCACGGCAAGGCGCCCGGTCCCCTGCCCGCAAGCGAGGCCACCACGTCCACCTGGAAGGTGCCGCCGGTGCCCGCGGATCTGCAGAAGCCGGGCATCGAGATCTCGGGGCCGTGCTCGATCACGTCCATGTTCATCAATGCGCTCAATCCGGGCCCGGAGGGCGAGCGGGCCGAGGGCGACCTCGACGACGACGAAGATTCCGGCGGGCACCGGCTCATCGACTCCGTGCGCTCCGCGCACAATCGCCTGGCGGCGGTGAATCGGGAGCTCCGCTTCACCGATCCCCTGCGCAACAAGGAATACAAGATCGCGGACGGCGAGCTGCCCTTCTTCATGCACCGCGAGCGCGGCCTGCACCTGGACGAGCCCGACGTCACCATCGACGGCACCGCGGTGAACGCCGCCATCCTCGGCACCGCCCTCACCCTGTTCTACGCGGGGCGCGCGCAGGCGGGCCGCGGCCAGGGCATTTACTTCTACCTGCCGAAGCTGGAGACAGCCGACGAGGCGCGCTTCTACCGCGAGCTGTTCGACGCCGCCCGCGAGGCGGTGCCCTTCCTCGAGGACGCCGTCATGCGCGGCATCATCCTCGTGGAGTCACTGCCGTGCGTGTACCAGATGGAAGAGATGCTGTGGGCGCTCGGCCCCTACGCGGCGGGCCTGAACGCGGCGCGCTGGGACCTCAAGGCCTCCATCTTCGAGTACGTGATGACCGATGCGAAATCGGTGTGGCCGGATCGCTTCGGCGTCGACATCAAGACCACGCCCTTCCTTGCCGACATCTTCCGCCGCCTCGTCGCCATCTGCCTCAAGCATGGCGCGGTGCCCATCGGCGGCATGGCCACCGCGCTGCCGAGCAACGATCCCGAGGTCAACCGCGCGGCAGCGGACGCCATCCGCGGCGACAAGCAATGGGAAGCCGAGCAGGGCTTCATCCGCGCCTGGGTCGCCCACATCTTCCACATGAAGACAGCCGCCGATCCCTTCAAGAAGCTCATCGGCTCCGGCTGGAAGCCGACACCGAAGATGTCCGACCCCGCGCACTACCCCGTCCGTATCGAGGTGCCCGCGGGCCCCATCACGGTGGAAGGCACACGGCGCAACGCGCGCATGGTGGTCGAGTACGTCGAAGGCTGGCTCAACGGCCGCGGGGCCAAGGGCATCGACAGCCTCGCGGGCAAGCCCGGCATCCACCCCGCCCTCATGGAAGACCTCGCCACCGGTCGCATGTCGGTGGCGCAGATCGCGCAGCGCATCCGCCACGGCGCGCACACCACCGACACCCCGGCCGCCGTCCACGACTTCGCGATGGTGAAGCGGCTGCTGCAGAGCGAGACGGACGACATCGTGAAGGGGTTGAAGGGTGAGGCGGGGGCGGAAGCGCGCTACCGCAAGGCGCTCAAGATCGCGCTCCGCTGGATCAAGAACTACACCGACCTCGATTTCCGCTCGCTGGGCTCGTACACCCGGGCTGACCTCGACCGCATCGCGGCGGCTCCCGACGCGTTCTAGGGGCGAATGACGGCGCGGGCGACGTCGCGAATGTCGCCGTCAGGCAGGTGGATCGCCGTCAGCCCTCGCGGCAGCACCTTGCCCACATAGACCCGCACCGCCACCGCTTCCAGCATCGGTACGTCGCGCCACGAGTCTCCCACCGCCACCGTCTCCTCCCGTCTGATGCCCTGGCGGCGCATGAGGTCCGCCAGCCACACCGCCTTGTCTTCCGGCCAGAAATGCTCAATGGAGCCGTCGTCCACGAGGCGCGTACCGACGTAATAGTCGGCGCCGAGCTCTGCGGCAACCCACTCCGCCGCGAACTCCCAGGTGATCGAGACGATCGCGGTCACGATCCCTGCCTGCCGCAAGAGCGCGAATCCCTCCCGCGCGCCTGGGGCAAGTGTGAGCGTGGACAGATACGAACGCAGTTCGAGTGCCGCCACGCCCTGGTAATACGCCGCCAGTTCCTTTCTGAGGAACAGCAACGACTCGCGATCCCGTCGCTCCTCCTGAGTCGCCTCGAGCTCCCGCATCCTCTCGAGGTGGCCCAGCTTGCGGGCGAGCACCTCACAGACGGTGTCGCCACGGAGCAACGTCCCGTCGAGATCGAATGCCGCGAGTCGAAGTCCCGCACTCTTCATGGACCTGAGACGCGACGCCGTGCTGCCCGCCTCACCAGGTCAGCGAGTGCCTCTCCGGCTCGCGAACGATCGTTAGCACGCCGGACGAGCCACGTCGTCATGCGCCAGGGCTCGTGCTGTGGCCGGTGCACTACGACAGCGCTACCGGCGCTCGAGGCCCGGAGCACCGATCGTGGGCCGAAGGCGTAGCCGACGTTCGCCGCGATGCAGGCCAGCATCGCGTGGTACGAGGCGACCTCGAAGGTTCGAGGCGGGCGGATCCCCCGCGCGGCGAGCCAGGTCTCCACGCACGCCCGGTAGGTACAGCCTGCGCTGAAGGAGACGAGAGTCTTATCTCGCAGGTGGGCTGGACGCGGAGGGCGTCGTATCGACGGGTGCGTGATGAGCACGAGCTCTTCGACGAAGGCGGGATCGGCGATGAGGCCGGGCTCGTTGACGTCGCCGCTCACGAAGGCGGCGCTGATCTGTCCGGCGCGCAGCTGCGTGATGAGCGCACCCGACGTGCCCGTCACGAGCTGCACCTCGAGGGCGCGGTGGGTGGCATGAAGCCGGGACAGCAGGTGCGGCAGGTGGACGGCGGCCGTGCTCTCCATGGAGCCGATCCGCAGGCGCCCGCTGGGCTCGCGGGCCCCGAGATCGGATCGCGCTTCTTCCGCCAGGGCCAGTAACCGTTCAGCGTAGTCGGCGAGGCGCCTGCCTTCGGGCGTTAGCGACATCCCACGCCAGCCGCGCACGAACAGCGACACTCCGAGCTGCGACTCGAGCCGCTTCACGCGCGCCGTCACGTTCGACTGCACGCGATGCAGCCGTTCCGCCGCGCGCGTGACGCTGCCCATCTCCGCGACCATCCTGAACACGCTGAGGTCGGAGAGGTCGAGGGTGCGTTCTTCGTTCGAGATGGATTCCTTCATCAATATTCATTTTACGAGAGGTCACAATGCGAGCACAGTCAAATCACTGGAGAGAGCATGACCTTCACGACGATGCTGACCGACCGCCTGCGAATGCGCCATCCCATCATCCAGGCGCCGCTCGCCGGCGGCGGCGATACGCCGGAGCTCGTCGCCGCCGTCTCGGAAGCGGGCGCGTTCGGATTCATCGGCGGCGCGTATCTCACACCCCCGCAGATCCGTGAAGCCGCGCGGGCGGTGAAAGCGCGCACCGCGCGCCCCTTCGGGGTCAATCTGTTCGCGCCCCTTCGTGCCCCCGAAGCTCCAAAAGATCTCGGACCCGCGCTGAGGCGTCTCGCCCCGTACTACGCGGAGCTTGGGCTGGCGCCGCCGGAGATGCCCGCGCTGAAGCCCGACGCCTTCCCCGAGCAGTTCGCCGCCGCGCTCGAATCAGAGGCGTCGGTCTTCAGTTTCACCTTCGGAGTCCTGCCCTCCGACGCGATCGCGGCCATCAAGGAAAAGGGAATGTTCTTGATGGGTACGGCGACGAACGTGGAGGAGGCAATGACCCTCGAGCGTGCCGGCGTCGACGCCATCGTCGCGCAAGGAAGCGAAGCGGGCGGCCACCGCGGGACGTTCGGAGAACCGTTCGAGGCGGGAATGATCGGCACCATCGCGCTTGTCCCGCAGGTGGCGGACGCGGTGACCGTCCCTGTCGTCGCCTCGGGTGGCATCATGGATGGGCGCGGGATCGCGGCGGCGCTCGCGCTCGGCGCGTCCGCCGTCCAGATGGGTACCGCCTTCCTCACCTGTGACGAGGCCGGCATTCCTCAGGCCTACAAGGACGCCATCCTCACCGCCCACGAGAACGCAACCCGTCTCACCCGCGCCTTCTCCGGCCGCCCTGCGCGAGGGATCGCGAACCGTTTCATGACGGACATGGAGGCGTCCGGCACGGCAGACCACATTCTGCCCTTTCCCCTGCAGAACGCGCTCACTCGGCCCCTCCGGACGGCGGCGGCACAGCAGGCCCGCGCGGAATACCTTTCACTGTGGGCGGGCCAGGGCCTTCGGTTGGCGCGGCGCCAGTCGGCATCAGACCTGGTGGCCCGCCTCGCTCGGGAAACTATGGAGACACTCGAGCGACTCTCACGGAGTTAGACCCAGCCGAGCTCCTTCATCGCCAGTCCGGCGTGCCAGATCTTCGTCATGTGCCGGATCTTGTCGCCGTCAAACTCCATCACATAGACATAATCCGATTTGAGACGCTTACCAGTCGGTGGGCAGGGGCCTCCCTGGCCGGTGTGAGTGCCCGAAAAGACGCCGTAGGCAGACACATTCTTCCGCTCATCATCGGTGGCGAAGGACTTCAGCTCGTAGCGCCCGTCAGGAATGAACGCCAGCAAGCCCTTCATCCAGTCCGTGTATTGCTGCAGGTTCTTCACGCCGGCCAGCGGCTCCGCTTGAGCGGAGAACGTAGCATCCGGCTTGCAATACGCTTTGCATCCTTCCCATCCCTTTCCAGTTTCGCAGGCCTCGAAGAATCGCTTGGCAACGCCCGTGATCGGAGTCATCGGTCTCCTCCTTGTCGGAGATGCGTCGTGTGGTGGCAAACGATACTTACTTCTCGCTCCCGATGACTATTGGACGAAAGTCCAATACGTCAGCGGAAGCGGGCGAGCGCTTGCGTGGCAGCGGGGTGATGGGGAGAGACGTCGAGGATGGCGCGGTACTCGTTGTAGGCGGTGGAGCGTTGGCCGATCTTTTCGTACGCGCGGGCGAGTGACATGCGGGCGTCCACATCGGTGGGCGCGAGGTTCTTCATCGCCTGCCATTCGTTGATGGCCTGGAAGTACTGCTCGCTGTCCCAGAGGCGGCGCGCGAGGCGCTCGCGGTAACGGGCCACGCTCGGCTCCAGCGCGACCGCCGCGCGCAGGTGCTCGAGGGCGGTATCGCTCGCGCCCATGCCTTCGAAGGCGATGCCGAGGCCGTGACGCGCTTCGGCGTCCTTCGGCGCCTCGCGCGCGACCGTCTGCCACTCGGCGATCGCCTGCTCCCACAGCCGCCGCTCCACCAGGTAGCGCGCGAGCGAGCGACGGTAGGACGTCGGGCGCGTGAGATCGTCGCCGGCCTCACGCTCCGCCCACTCCGCGAGGCGCCGCTCGCGCAGGTCGAAGTGGCTGCGCTCCACCGTCGCCGCGCGCCGCTCCATGGAGGCGACGGCGAGCCGCAGGTGATCGAGCGCGGCAGGATCCCCGCGCCGCGCGAGTGCCAGGCCGAGCGTGCGATGCAGTTCGGCATTACCGGGTTCCCCGGCCAATGCCTGCTGGAGGACAGTGACCGCCTCCTCGTCCTGTCCCTGGCGCCCGAGCGCGCGCGCCAGCGCCCATCGGTACACGCGCGCGTGGGGCGGGGGCGCCGCTTCCAGCGCGGCGCGATAGGCGGCGAGGGCCTCCGCGCGCAGGCGGCGCGATTCGAGGACGGCGCCCAGCTCGACGCGATCGACGGC
>JBKKCN010000201.1:0-6701 GCA_046712525.1 Candidatus Rokuibacteriota bacterium | reverse complement strand
TCGCGGTCATGCGCTTCACGCTGCTCGGCAAGGCGGTGCGCGCCATGATGCAGTCACCCACGGGCGCGCACCTCGTCGGGATCGACACCGCCGTCCTCCACCCGGTCGTGTTCGGGGCCGGTCTCGGTCTCGCCGGCGTGGCCGGCGCGCTGCTGTCGATAGTCTACGAGATCTCACCCGCCATGGGGGAGCCCTACACGGTGACCGCGCTCATCGTCATCACGCTGGGCGGCCTCGGGAGCGCGACGGGCAGCCTGCTGGGCGGCGTGCTCCTGGGGCTGGTGGAGACGTTCGGCATGCACTTCACCAACCCCTCATTGAAGATGCTGCTCTCCTACGGCGTCTTCGTGGCCGTGCTCCTGCTGCGGCCGCGCGGGCTGTTCGCGCGGTGATCCCGCGGCGCCACCTGGCGCTCATCGGCGGCGCCGTTCTCGTCCTTGCCGCCATGCCGTGGGTGCTGTCGGACTTCCTCATCTCCCTCACCATCTCGTGCCTGATGTACGCGGGGCTGGCAGTGAGCTGGGCGATGTTCTCGGGCGCGACCAATTATCTGTCGCTGGCCACGGCCGCCTTCTTCGGTCTCGGCGCCTACGTCACCGCGTGGGGCGTCGCCTCGCTGCCGTGGCCGGTGGTGGTCGTGGGCGGCGGCCTCGTGGCGTCCGCGTTCGCCGCCCTCGTGGGCGGCGCCATCCTCCACCTGCGCGGCGCGTACTTCGCGGTCCTGACGTTCGGGCTCGGCGAGCTGGTGCGGCACGCCATCACCTACTTCGAGAAGAGCCACTTCCGCACGGTGGGCCGCGTGCTCACGGTGACACCCGACGCCACCACCGTGTACTTCACCGTGCTCGGGGTGACGGCAGCCGCGGTCATTGCCTGCGCCCTCGTCCGCGGCAGCCGCTTCGGCCTCGCCCTCGCGGGTATCGGCGCCGACGAGGAACGCGCGCAGACGCTCGGCGTGGCCACGCGTCGCGTGAAGATCGCGGGGTTCGCGCTCTCTGCGTTCTTCGCGGGCGCGCTGGGCGCGTCGGTGGCCGTGCGCTGGACGTACATCGACCCGCCCGCCGTCTTCAACCCGTTCATCGGATTTCAGACGGTGCTCATCGCCATGATCGGCGGCGCTTCCACGCTCGTAGGGCCGCTCGTTTCCGCCGTGCTCTTCAGCCTGCTCACCGAGTTCCTGCGCCTGCGCTTTCCCTACGCCTATCTCGTCGTGCTAGGCACGCTGCTCATCGCGCTCGTGCTCTACCTGCCCGGCGGCCTCGCGTCGCTCCTCGCGCGACGGCGGCGCCCCACCCGCGTGCCGGCGCCGGAGGGCGCCGGTGCCTGAGCCATTGCTCGCCGCGCGCGGGGTGACGGTCCGCTTCGGCGGCCTGCTGGCGGTGGACGGTGTGGACTTCGACGTGCGCGCGCGCGAACTCGTTGGGATCATCGGGCCGAATGGTGCGGGCAAGACGACGTTCTTCCACACGCTCTCCGGCGTGCTGTCGCCAAGCGCCGGGCGCCTCACTGTGGGCGGGCACGACCTCACCGGTCAGGCGCCGCACGTGTTCGCCGCACACGGTGTCGCCCGCACGTTCCAAACGCCGCGCGTGTTTCGCGAGATGACGGCCGAAACCAACGTCCGCTTCGGCCTGGAGTTCGCCGGCCGGCGCCGCCGCCACGCGCACGGCGTCTTCGACGACGCCCGCTCGATCCTCGCCTTCGTCGGGCTCGCGGAGGCGGCGGCCATCGCCGCCGGCGCGCTCACGCCCGCCCGGCAGCGCCTGCTCGAGATCGGCATGGCGCTCGGCGCGCGACCTGACGTGCTGTTGCTGGACGAGGTGGCGGCCGGCCTTACCGAGCGCGAGGTGGAGACCACGGCGGCGCTCATCCGTCGCGTCCGTGACGACCTCGGGCTGAGCGTGGTGTGGATCGAGCACGCGGTGCGCGCGCTGATGGGCTGCGTGGAGCGGGTGGTGGTGCTGCACCAGGGCCGCAAGCTCGCCGACGGACTCTCCGCCGACGTCGCGCGCGACCCGGCGGTCGTCGAGGTCTACCTTGGCGCCGAGGGCGGCGCCGCGTGAGCGTGTCGCTGTCGGTCCGCGGCCTCGGCGCCGGCTACGGCGGCATACGGGTGCTCGAAGGCATCGATCTGGACGTCCGCGCGGGCGGCCTCACCGCGATGGTGGGCCCGAACGGGGCCGGCAAGACGACGCTGCTGCGCGCCCTCTCCGGCCTCATTCCGCGCACGGGAGAGGTACGGCTCGACGGCGTGCCGCTACCGGCGACGCCCGCGGCGATCGTGGCGCGCGGCCTCGGGCACGTGCCGGAGGGGCGACAGCTCTTCGCGCAGATGACGGTCCGCGAAACGCTCGAGCTCGGCGCGTGGCGCCTGCCGCGGCGCGAGCGCGCGGCCCGACTCGAGGAAGTCATCACGCTCTTTCCCACGCTGGTGGAGCGCCATCGTCAGCTCGCGGGGTCGATGAGCGGCGGCGAGCAGCAGATGCTCGCGATCGCGCGCGCGCTCATGGGTCGCCCTCGCCTGCTGGTTCTGGACGAGCCGTCGCTGGGTTTGGCGCCGCGGATGGTGGACGAGGTGCTCGGCATCGTGCGCCGGCTGCACGCGGAGGGTGTGACGGTGCTGCTCGTGGAGCAGCACGTGGTGAAGGCGCTCGCGCTCGCGGATGAGGCGTACGTCCTGGAGCGGGGTCGTATCGTGCTGCACGGTCCCGCACGCACGCTGCTCGACTCCGATCAGGTTCGCGCCGCCTATCTGGGCGCGGCCACGACACGCTCTCTCTGAGCTAGGGGCGCTGCTCGCCGACGGGAATCAGGACGCACATCTCGGTCGCCGGCTCGTCGCACGCAAGCACGATGGGCGTTGCCGGCACGGAGGTCTCCGACGGCTCAGGGCTGCGCTCGGTCCTGTCCCGAACCACGTAGGCGATGACGGCGGCGGCGACGACGACGAGGGCCACGCCACCGGTCACGACGGCCCAGTGGCGCTGGACGACGGCGATGTTCACGGCGCCCACGTATCCGGCCACGACGAACAACGCGGCCCACAGCATCGCGCCGAGGGCGTCGAAGAAGACGAAGCGCGCAAAGCCCACGCGCTGCGCACCCGCGAGCGGGGCCACGGCAACCCGGGCGCCCACCACGAAGCGGCCGAAGATGATGGTGAGCGGGCCCGGCGTCCATCGCCTGGCCACGCGGATTCTGTCGATGAGCTCCGGGCCCCAGCGGCGTCCGGCACCATAACTGAGCGAATCGCCGAGGACGGCAGCCAGCGCAGCAATCACCACGCCCAGCGTGGGGTCGAGATGTCCCTGGGCGGCGAGGCCACCGAGGGCGAGGAGCAGCAGCTCGCCCGGAATCGGCAACGCCGCGCACTCGAGACAGATGGCAATGAAGAGGACCGGGTATCCGTAGGTTGCTAGCAGGGGGGCGATCAAGTCAAAGCTCACGAGCGGGTATTAAAGCAAGACGGGTACCAGACCCAAGGTAGCCGTAAGTATCTTAATTATTGAATGCTATGCCATGGGTTCCCCTCCTGCTCCGGGCAACTCCCTGCCGCTTGCTGAACGAAAACTGACCACGCAAGAATGACCGTTCCGCGACGCCGTACAATGGCGCTCCTGTGACCACGTCCTCGCTCGTCGGCCGCGCGCGCCGTCTTCCCTATGGCTGGATCATCGTCGCCGTCCTCTGCGTGACGGAGACGGTGACCTGGGGAATCATCTACTACGGCTTTCCGGTGTTCCTGCGCCCGATGGAAGAAGCGCTCGGCGCCTCGAGCGTGGCGGTCACGGGCGCGTTCTCGGTGGGGCTCGGCGTCGCGGCGCTGGCGGCACTGCCGGTGGGGCGATGGCTCGACGGTCACGGGCCGCGTGCGCTCATGACGATCGGATCGTGCCTGGCCACCGCGCTCACCTTCGCGTGGTCGCAGGTGGAAAGCCTGCCCGCGCTCTACGCCGTGTGGTTCCTCATGGGTTTCGCGCTCGCCGCCACGCTCTACGAGCCCGCCTTCGCGGTGGTGGTGTCGTGGTTCACGCACAAGCGCGACACGGCGCTGCTCGTGCTGACCCTCGCGGGCGGGCTCGCGAGCACGATCTTCATGCCGATCGAAGCGTGGCTGCTGGAGCGGCTGGGATGGCGGCCGGCCCTCGTCACGCTGGCCATCGTCCTCGGCGTCCTGACGATTCCGCTCCACGCGCTGCTGCTCCGGCGCGGGCCCGCCGACCTGCATCGGGATGCCCAGGGCCGAGCGATCGCCGCCCCCGGCAGCACGCTCGGCGAAGCCACGCGCTCGCCGGTGTTCTGGGTCCTGGCCGTCGCCTTCGTGGTCTCGAACTTCGCCTCCGTCACGATCACGATTCACCTCATTCCGTTCCTCGGCGAGCGCGGCTACACGGCGGCGGTGGCGGCGGTGGCCATCGGCTGGATCGGGTTCATGCAGGTGTTCGGGCGCGCGCTCTTCGTACCCATCGCCACGCGGCTGGGGCCCCTCGCCATGACCGCCGCCGTCTTCGCCACGCAGGGGCTCGGCATCGCGCAGCTGCCGCTCGTGGGCCGCTACATTCACACGGTCGTGCCCTTCGTCGCCATGCAGGGCACCTCCAACGGCATGTCGACCCTCGTGCGCGCGAGCACGCTCGCCGAGCTGTTCGGCGCGCGACATTACGGCACCATCAGCGGCGCCATGGCCCTCGGCGCCAACGGTGCGCGCGCGATCGCGCCGGTGGCGGCCTCGCTGCTGTGGGTGGCACTCGGAGGCTACGAGGCGATCTTCTGGTCCTTCGCGATCGCGCTGCTGGCGGCCGCGGGCGCCGTCCTCGTCGTGCGCGCCCGCACCAACACATCGACCTCACGCCATGAGGAGAGCGGCCGATGACGACAGACGATCTCTGCTTCACGCCGGCCACACGGCTGGCGGCCATGATCCGGTCGAAGACGGTGTCGCCGGTGGAGATCACGCGCGCGGTCCTCGACCGCATCGAGCGCGTGAACCCGACCCTCAACGCCTTCTGCACGGTGACGGCGGAGGCCGCGGTACGCAGCGCGCGCGAGACGGAGGTGGCGGTGATGAAGGGCGGACCCCTCCTGCCCCTGCACGGCATCCCGTTCTCCATCAAGGACCTCGCGCTCACGAAGGGCGTGCGCTCGATGTTCGGCTCCTACGTCTTCGAGCATCGCGTGCCCGACGTGGACGCGCCCTTCGTGCGGCGGCTCAAAGAGGCGGGCGGCGTGATGCTCGGCAAGACCACCACGCCCGAGTTCGGCTGGAAAGCGCTGAGTGACAGCCCGCTCACCGGCAAGACGCACAATCCCTGGAACACGGACATGACGACGGGCGGATCGAGCGCCGGCGCCGGCGCCGCCGTCGCCGCCGGCCTGGGACCGCTGGCGCAAGGCTCCGACGGCGCCGGCTCCATCCGTATCCCGTCCGCCTTCTGCGGCATCTTCGGCCTCAAGCCCACCTACGGGCGCGTGCCCATGTGGCCGGTGTCCAACACCGACTCCGCGAGCCACGTCGGCCCCATGACCCGCACCGTCGCCGACGCCGCGCTCATGCTGAGCGTGATGGCGGGCCCCGATCCGTGGGACGGCACGTCGCTGGAAGGCGCGCCGGCGGACTACGTCGGCCTGCTGGACCACGGTGTGCGGGGGTTGCGCGTGGCGTTCAGCCTCGATCTGGGGGGGCTGCGTGTGGATCCCGACGTCGCCGCCGTCGTGCAGCGGGCCGCGCGCGCCTTCGAGAGCCTCGGCGCCGCCGTGGAGGAGGTCGATCCCGGCTTCGCCGACTCTCACGAGATGATCCGGCGCATCTGGTCCATGCACTACGCGGGGAACTACTCGCAGTACCTGCGTGAGTTCCGCGACCGCATGGAGCCGGCGTTCCTCGCCTGCATCGATCACGGAGCCACCTTCACCGCCGTCGACTACGTCGAGATGCGCGGCAGGAAGCTCGGATTTTGCGACAGCGTGCGGCCCCTCTTCGACAAGTACGATCTTCTCCTCACGCCCTCCGTGTCGGTGGCGCCCTTCCCTGTGGGGCGTCTCAACCCCGCGCACTGGCCACAGCACCAGTGGGACTGGATCGAGTGGGCGGGGTTCAGCTACCCGTTCAACTTCACCGGGCAGCCCGCCGCCTCGCTGCCCGCGGGCTTCACCGCCGCCGGTCTCCCCGTGGGATTGCAGATCGTCGGCCGGCGCTGCGCGGATCTCACCGTGCTCCAGGCCTCGGCGGCCTTCGAGAAGGCGCACCCGTGGGCCGAGCGACGGCCGGCGCTGCGCGGTTAGCGAGCGGCCGCGTCGCGTGCTGTGGTCTGCTAGGCCATGGCCGATAAGGACAAGCGGCGGCAGGGAGAGCTGGTGGCGGTGGTCGACCTCGGATCGACCGCCGTCCGTTTTCTGCTCGCGCGCGTCGTCCGCGGCTCGAGCTACCGCGTCCTCGCCGAACACCGCGTGGCCACGCGGCTCGGGGGCGGCGCCAAGGACTGGCTGTCGCGCGTGTCGATCGACGACACCCTGCTCGCGGTGCGCAAGTTCTTCCTTCAGTATTCGGAGGAGGGGCGCGGGCCACGGGTGATCGCGGTGGCGACCTCCGCCGTTCGCGACGCCCGCAACCGCGAGCAGCTGCTCGGCCCCCTGCGCTACGATGAGGGCATCGAGGTCGAGGTGCTCAGCGCCCGCGACGAAGCGCGGCTCGGCGTGTACGC
>JBKKCN010000200.1:0-3067 GCA_046712525.1 Candidatus Rokuibacteriota bacterium | reverse complement strand
GGGGGGGGGGGGGGGGGGGCGGGCCGATCGACGACAAGCGTGGGACTATCTAATTCCGCATCGACGTCGCGGGCGTGCTCGCGCGCCGCGCGGCCATGATCGCGCTGGATCGAGCGAGGGCACGCTGATGGCCAAGCACCACGTCGAAGCCACGGTGAACGGGGACGCGGTCGAGTACCTCTGCGAGACGGAGGACACGCTGCTCGACGTGCTCCGCGACACGTTGCAGCTGACCGGCAGCAAGGAAGGCTGCTCCTCCGGCGACTGCGGCGCCTGTAGCATCACGCTCGACGGCCGGCTCGTCTGCTCGTGCCTCGTGCTGGGCTGCGAGGTGGGCGGATGCCGGATCGAGACGATCGAGGGGATGGCGCGGGGCGAGAAGCTGCACCCGCTGCAGCAGCGCTTTCTGGAACATGCCGCGCTCCAGTGCGGCATCTGCACGCCGGGCTTTCTCGTGGCCGGCAAGGCCCTGCTCGAGAAGAACCAGAACCCGACGGACACCGAGATTCGCTACTGGCTGGCCGGCAACCTGTGCCGGTGCACGGGTTACGACAAGATCATCAGCGCGGTGAAGGACGCCGCGGCCGCGATGAGAAAGGTATAGCTATGGCCGAGAACGGGCATTCGCAGACGTACGTCGGAACGCGCACGATCCGCCCGGATGGCGTCGACAAGGTCACGGGCCGCGCCCGCTTCGGGGCCGACTTCAACCTGCCGGGCCAGCTCATCGGCCGCGTGCTGCGCAGTCCCCACCCGCACGCGCGCATCCTGTCCATCGACACCTCGAAGGCCGAGGCGCTGCCCGGCGTCAAGGCCGTGATCACCCGCGACGATTTCGCCGATCAGTCCTCGGAGTTCATCCCGGCCGGCGAGATGATGATGAACTACAAGGACGTGGTGCGGAACGTCATGGCCCGCGAGAAGGCCCTCTACGAGGGCCATGCGGTGGCCGCGGTGGCCGCCACGAGCGTGGCCATCGCCCGGCGCGCGCTCAAGCTCATCGACGTGAAGTACGTAGTGCTGCCGCACGTGATCGACGTGGTCGAGGCCATGCGGCCCGACGCCCCGCTCCTGCACGACGACCTCTTCACCGTGGGCGTGGAGCCCAAGCCCGACAGGCCCTCCAACATCGCCAAGCGCGTCGAGATCACGCTGGGCGACGTCGAGGCCGGCTTCACGAAGGCCGACCTCATCATCGAGCGCGAGTTCAAGACCGCGCCCGTGCACCAGGGCTACATCGAGCCGCACGCGGCGCTGGCCACGGTGTCCGAGGACGGTGCCACCGAGCTGTGGACCACGACGCAGGGCCACTTCATCGTGCGCGCCCATTGCGCCCGGCTCCTCGGGCTCGACATCGGCAAGGTCCGTGTCACCGCCACCGAGATCGGCGGCGGCTTCGGCGGCAAGACGGTCGTCTACCTCGAGCCGCTCGCCATCGCGCTCTCGCGCAAGGCCAAGCGTCCCGTGAAGATGGTCATGTCGCGCGAGGAGGTCTTCAAGGCCTCGGGGCCGACCTCCGGCGCCACCGTGCGGGTCAAGCTGGGCGCCACGAAGGACGGCAAGTTCGTCGCCGGCTTCGCCGAGCTGAAGTACCAGGCGGGCGCCTTCCAGGGCTCGCCCGTGCAGCCCGGCGTCATGTGCGCCTACGCGCCGTACGACATCGAGAACGTGAAGGTCATCGGCTACGACGTCGTCTCCAACCGCCCGAAGGTGGCAGCCTACCGGGCGCCCGGCGCGCCCATCTCCGAGTACGCCGTCGAGAGCGTCGTCGACGAGATCGCCAAGAAGCTCGACATCGACCCCATCGATCTCCGCATGCAGAACGCGGCGCGGGAGGGCACGAAGGCGGCCTACGGCCCGAAGTTCGGGCCCATCGGGATGGAGGAGACGCTCAACGCGATCAAGAAGACCGAGCACTGGAGCGCGCCGCTGCGCAAGTGGCAGGGCCGCGGCGTGGCCTCCGGCTTCTGGTTCAACATCGGCGGTGAGACCTCCGCGTCGCTCACGGTGAACGAGGACGGCACGGTATCGCTGGTGGCGGGGACGCCGGACATCGGGGGCCTGCGCGCCTCGCTGGCCATGGTCGCGGCCGACGAGCTGGGCATCCCCTACGACAAGGTGCGGCCGATCATCGGCGACACCGGCTCCCTCGGCTTCAACTTCCTCACCGGCGGCAGCCGCTCGGCCTTCTCGGGCTCGATGGCCATCGTCGAGGCCGCCAAGCAGATCAAGACCGATCTGTGCGCGCGGGCAGCCAAGCTGTGGGACGCCAAGCCGGACCAGGTCGAGTTCTCGGGCGGCCACGTGAGGCCGCTCGGGGCGCTCGCCGAGAAGGTCAAGCCGATGTCGATGGCGGACTTCGCCAAGGTGGCCGGCAAGACGGGCGGTCCCATCGGCGGCTACGGCCGCATCAACGCCCAGGGCGCGGGTCCGAGCCTGGGCACGCACCTCGTCGACCTGGAAGTCGATCCCGAGACCGGACGCGTGACGATTCTGCGTTATACGGTTGCGCAGGACGCCGGCCACGCCATCCACCCGGCCTACGTCGAGGGGCAGTTCCAGGGCGGCGCGGTGCAGGGCATCGGGTGGGCGCTGAACGAGGAGTACGTCTACAGCGCCGACGGCAAGCTGCAGAATGCCGGCTTCCTGGACTACCGCATGCCCGTGGCCTCCGACGTGCCAATGATCGACGCGATCATCGTCGAGGTCGCCAACCCCAAGCATCCGCTCGGCGTGCGCGGGGTCGGCGAGACGCCGATCGTGCCGCCCCTGGGGGCGATCGCCAACGCCATGGAGAACGCCACCGGCATCCGCTTCACCGAGCTGCCGATGTCCCCGCCCAAGGTGCTCAAGGCGCTCAAGGAGCGCGGCCTCAACAAGGTCTGACGCACGGCATGGCGCGCGTGGTGCTCGTTGGGAACCTCGCGCAGCTCACGGGGGGCGTCGCCGAGTTCCAGCTCTCGGCGACGTCCGTGAAACAGCTCTTCGAGCAGCTCACCGCGCTGCATCCGGGCCTCGGACGTCATCTCGAGGACGGCATCGCCGTGGCCATCGACGGCCAGATCTA
>JBKKCN010000199.1:0-8676 GCA_046712525.1 Candidatus Rokuibacteriota bacterium | reverse complement strand
AGAACCAGGAGATGCGACTCGGCATGTACGTCACGGTGAGTTTTGAGACGCGGGGAGGCGAAGCCGTCACGAGCGTCCCGCGTTCCGCCGTCCAGTCCATTGGCGAGCGCACTGTTGTATACGTGGCCGTGCCGGGTGGCGACGGGCGGTTCGCCGAGCGGACAGTGAAAGTGGGCGCTCCGATGGGTGATTACGTTCCGGTTCTCGATGGCGTGAAGGCCGGCGAGCGCATCGTGACCGAAGGCAGCTTCTTGCTGCGCTCGGAAGCGACCCGTTCGAGATCGGGCGGGTAGTGGAGATCCATCACATCTACACGATGCTCCGGCTGATCGCGATCGTGCTGCCGCTGTTCTTCGCGTGGGAGATGCTGCAAGCGCCCGCGTTCGCCGGCATGCCGCGCGATTGGTGGGGGTCAGCGGTCACCTGTGGGAAGGCGACCCTTGGCGACGTCGTGATCGTGCTGGCGCTGTTCGGGATCGGTATGCTCGTCGGTCGTGATTTTCGCTGGTTCGCGCAGCCGAAGCTGGGCCCGTATCTCGCGATAGTCCTCGTCGGCATTGGGGTGCAGGTCGCAGTGGAATGGGCGGCGCTGCGTACCGGCCGGTGGAGCTACACGGCGTGGCATCCAACCCTGCCCCCACTCGGAACGGGCCTCTTCCCGGTGCTGCAGGCGGTACTGTTTCCGCTGACGTTCGGGCTACTCGCGCTGTGGGAATGCCGCCGACCATCTCCGACGGGAACGTAGTCCAGTCGGTCCGGGAACGACGTCGTGTGCTCCTGCACGGGATTAACTGCAGGTCGTCCACGCCGCTGCCTCGCTGGGCGGTTGCATGCCGCCCAGCGCCGGGCGTACGCCCCCGCTGTCGCTGGTCAACGGGTCGAAAGCGAACTACACTTCCCGCGACCATCCTTCGTCCTGGGAGGCGCGCCATGAGAGCTACGTCCGCCCTCGTTCTCGCCGTGCTGCTGTCCGTCGGGTGCGCCAGCATGCGCTCCGACATGTCGACCTTGCCCGCGAATGTCACGTGGGGAGCGGCGCCGGTATTTCCGGGCGCGAAGCTCGCTCCCCTGCAAGGCAACCCTGCGCAGCCCGGCCCCTTCGTCTATCGCGTTTGGTTTCCGGCTGATTTCAAGGTGCCCGCCCATTTTCACCCGGCTGTCGAAAACGTCACCGTCCTCTCGGGCGCGTTCCACATCGGGATGGGAGACAAGCTGGATCCCGCGAAGGGCGAACGGTTGACCTCGGGCGGCTTCGTCTCCGTTCCCGCCAATCACCGCCATTACGCGTGGACGACGAGCGAGACGGTGATCCAGGTTCACGGCGTCGGCCCCACCGGCATCACGTTCGTGAATGCGGCGGACGACCCGAGAAGGAGATAGAGGAGAGCGTCACGGCACGGGCGCCGCGCCCCGCGTGCCGCCGAGCGCGGGGAACTCGGTAGATTCCGTTGCCCGCGCTTGACCCAACCGGGCCAGACGCCCCTGCATGGAGAGGATCTCGGCCTGCTGCCCCGCCATGATCTCCTCGGCGAGCCGACGGACGAGGGGATCACGGCCGTGGATGAGGAGCAGGCGGGACATCTCCACCGCGCCCTCGTGGTGAGGAATCATCATGGCGAGAAAATCCCGGTCGGCGTCACCCGTGCTCGGCGCCGCCGCCATCGCCTGACCCATCGCCGTCATGGCCACATGCATGGCGTGGTTGAAGGTGGCGCTTGCGTCGACGCCTCCGCCGCTCATGCCGACTGGCTGCGCGCGCCGGGTCGCACGTACACGAGGTTAATGCTCTTCTTGTTGCGGAGCTCTCCTGACGGCAGCCGTAAGGTGCCGAGCGGGATTTGCGCCACGAACGCCGGCGCCAGAGGGTTGGAGACGTCGAAGACCGTTGTGACCGTCTGTCCGCCGTTTGGCGTTCCCGGCAGCTCATCCTGCTCGTGGGAGACGTACAGCAGCGTGTGCGATGGATTGGTCCACAGCCCGTGGGCCTCGCGCCCGCGCGTAAAGAAGGTGGAGACGACGCGACGTGAGCCCGCGGTTCCGCTGCGGTCGATGATGGCGATCTGGCTGGAGGCGACGCCGCCGGGTCCGCCATCGTCCACGCGGGCCAGCGTGACGTAGACGACCTTGCCCCGCGCGTTCTCGACGAATTCCACGTGGTTGGGGCGGGCCATCGGTCCCAGCCCGACGGTGTCGCCGAAGCGGTAGGGCTCGCGGGTCGACAGTGCCGAGACCTGATCGGCGAGCTTGTGCGACATCCAGACTTCCCCGCCGTCGGGCGTCGTTTTGAGGAACGGCGTGAAGCCGAAGCGATCCTGCATCGAGATGTCGAGCGTGGCCTTGCGTTGCGGCTGCGACCGTCCCTGCGCGTCCGCGTTGACGGTCCACACGTCCACCTGGGACGTCTTCTGGCTGATGACGAAGGCGAGCGCGCCATCGTTGGAAAACCACACCTGCGCGGGGCCATTGATGGCCGTGTAGGACCGACGGGGGCCGGGCTCGCCGCCGCTCTCCTTGATGGCCGTGTCGACGTCCATGATCGCGATCCGGTCCTCTCCCCGCACCGCCACCCAAAGCTCTTTGCCGTTTCGCGTGAAGGTCGGCTCGTGGGGCTCGCGGCCGACGAGGATGCCGCCGGACACCCGCTCGGCATTCGTCGTCGGACCCGCCTGAGGGTTGGGCGCATTGCCGACCACTCGTTTCAGCCGCGTGTCGATCAGATAGACATTGCTCGTGCCCCGGCCGGTGGTGGCAAGCCAGCCGTTGTCAGGCGACGGCGCCGCGCCGTGAATCGCGATGGCGCCGTGATAGAGCGGCTTGCCGATCATGGCGGCGTGGGTGGGGACCGTCCCGCCCGTGACGAAGCGGAAAGGCGGGCGGGGATCCTCATCGAACGACGTCAGGTTGATGGTCGTGTCCACCGTGTTCGATCGGGGATCGATGACAGAGATGGTGTTCGAGTCCTCGTTGCAGACGAAGACGCGGTCGTCCGGCTCGACGGCGGCGGCGCTCGCAGGCTGCGCCTTGGCCTCGCGGCGGCCCATGGACATCGCGGCGACGGCTCCCATCGCTCCCGTGCGTAACAATGTGCGACGCGAGATCTGCATGTGAATTCTCCTCTGCGGTGCACTGTACACGCAGGCGACAGCCCCCCGCACGTGCCCGCGCCCACGCGTCATCCCTCTCGCCTGATCCGCCGGGGCCGCTTCGGGCCCGTCGATTGCGGAGTCTCGGCAGCCGTCCCGTCTTCTTGAACGAAGCCCACGAAGGCGCGCGCGCTCGCGCTCAGCGGTCGTCGTTCGTCGTGCACCACGTGGAAGTGCCGTCGCATCCTGACACGTTCGACGGCGATGGTCCGGAGCCGGCCCTCGCGCACTTCGTCGGCGACCGCGAATTGTGACACGAAGGCGACGCCGAGACCCGCCATCACGGCGCGCTTGATCGTTTCCGTGTGGTCGAGCTCCATGGCGGGCTGAAAGGCAACGCCGGCCTGCCGCAACGCCCGCTCCGTCACTTGACGCGTGGCGGAGCCGTCTTCGCGGCTGAGTAACCGCTCGCGCGCGAGCTTTGCTCGGGACATGGTCCGCTCTCGCACCGGATGGTCGGGAGGCACGATGAGCTGAAGCTCGTCCACGATCCCCGCCGCGACACACCGCTCGGTCCGCCCCAGCATATGGCCACCGATGACGGCGACGTCGACCTCACCGTCGCGCACGCGTTCTTCCACGAGACGGGAGTTCGCGATCCGAAGGCCGATGGCGATCCCGGGATACTGGCGCCGAAAGCGCGCGATGAGCGCCGGCAACACGTAGGTTCCCGGCGTGGTGCTGGCGCCCACCACAAGCGAGCCACGCTGGAGCCCATCCAGTTCTGCGAGCGCCTGTCTGCCCGCCGCCAGCGTCGCCACCACCCGGGTCGCATAGTCCTCGAAGACGCGTCCCGCCTCCGTGAGGACAACCGATCGACTACGGCGCGCGAACAGCGGCACCCCCAGCTCAGTCTCGAGCTCGCGCGTGTGCTCCGAGAGCGTCGGCTGGGACAGATGGATGCGCTCGGCGGCACGGCTGAAGCTCTGGGCGCGCGCCACCGCCAAGAAGACCTCGAGCTGACGCATGGTCATAGGGTTTACCCGATCGTTAGCATCCAAACGATGTATTGGACCCTATACGTATGCGAGGGCTATGACAAGAGGCAGGAGGTGCTCCATGATCTTCCGCCATTTCCTCTCGCCCAAGACCGGTTGCGCCAGTTACGTCCTCGGCTGAAGCGGCGCAGCCAGCTGCGCTGTGGTGGATCCACAGCACGACATCGAGCCCTATCTCGCCGCCGCCGCTCAGAAGAGTATGCGGATCACCCATATCCTGGAGACCCACGTCCAGGCCGATCACATCTCTGGCGCGCGTCGTCTCGCGGAGGCCACCGGCGCGCCGATCTTCATGCACGAGGCGGCCGACGTGCGTTTCCCGCACGTTGATCTGTGCGACGAGGAGGAACTCGACCTCGGCAACGTCGGGATCAGCGTGCTCGCGACGCCCGGGCATACGCCGGATGGCGTCTCATTCCTCGTGACCGACCGCTCGCGCGCGACCGAGCCGTGGTTCGTGCTGACCGGCGACACGCTCTTTTCGGGCGGCGTCGGGAGGCCTGATCTTCTTGGAAGCGGCGCTGAGCACCGGCTCGCCGGGCAGCTCTACGACAGCCTGCACGGCCGGCTCCTCGCTCTGCCCGACCATCTCGAAGTCTATCCGGCGCACTTCGGTGGCGCCGCCTGCGGCAAAGGCCTGAGCGGGAAGCCCGGCTCGACGATCGGCTTCGAGCGCCGGTTCAATCCGGCGCTTCAGCACGCCAGGCGCGACGACTTCGTGCGGTTCGTCCTCAGCGACTTGCCGCCGCAACCGCTGCAGTTCGCCCAGAACCGCCGGCTCAACCTCGGCCTGGCGACGTGACCACGCTTCGGCTCGGACTGCGGGAGAACCTCCCCCAGTTCGCGCTGCTGGTGCTCATCAACGCCTTCGTGGGCGGGATGGTGGGTCTCGAACGCACCGTCCTCCCCTTGCTCGGCGAGCGGGAGTTCGGTCTGAGCTCCAAGACCGCCATCACGTCGTTCATTGTGAGTTTCGGTGTCACGAAGGCCGTCCTCAACCTGGTGGCCGCCCGGATGTCCGAGCGTATCGGGCGCAAGCCCATTCTCATCGCCGGTTGGCTGTTCGCGCTGCCGGTGCCGTTCCTCATCATCTGCGCTCCGTCGTGGTGGTGGATCGACGTCGCCAACGTTCTACTCGGCGCCAATCAGGCGTTGGCGTGGTCGATGACGGTCATCATGAAGGTCGACCTCGTGGGGCCCAAGCGCCGGGGGCTCGCACTCGGCTTGAACGAGTTCGCGGGCTACTTCGCGGTGGGTGTGATGTCGTGGGTCACGGGTTACATTGCCGGCCAGTACGCGTTACGGCCACATCCGTTCTATCTCGGGATCGCCATCTCCATCGTCGGTCTCCTTTTGTCGCTCGTGTTCGTGCGCGAGACGCTTGGGCACGCGCGCCTCGAAGCGCGCGCACACGGGACTGCGTCGCCGTCGACGGCGTTCGGTCACATCTTCTACGTCACGACGATCGGGAATGCGAGCCTCTTCGCCGCCTGTCAGGCGGGGCTCGTGAACAACCTGAACGACGGAATGTCATGGGGCATCTATCCGCTGTTCTTCGGTGCATTCGGGCTCGGGGTGGAAGCGATCGGCGTCATAAAGGCTGTCTATCCGGGCGTCTGGGGCATTCTCCAGATCGCCACGGGGCCGCTCTCCGATCGCTGGGGACGCAAGGGGCTGATCGCCGGCGGAATGATGGTGCAGGCGGTTGGCATCTGGTTGACGGTGATGGTTCCGGTGTACGCCGCGTGGATCGCCGGCGCCGCCTTACAGGGTCTCGGCACCGCCATGGTGTATCCCACATTGCTGGCGGCGATCACCGACCACACACATCCGACCTCCCGGGCGACGAGCCTTGGGGTGTACAGGTTCTGGCGGGATCTCGGCTACGCCGTCGGCGCACTGCTCTCGGGCCTCGTAGCCGACTTCGTCGGACTCGGCGCGGCCATCCATCTCGTCGCCGGGCTTACCTTCCTGTCCGGCATCATCGTGGTATATGCGATGGCCGAGCGAAAGGCGCTTCCCACGGCGGCACTCGCATAGCGCCCGCGACTACGGCACAACCGCGGCAGCGTGTGCGCCCGCTCTCGCCCACAGCAGCGCCGCCGCCAGTGCCCCGATCATACCGACGGCTCCTCCGACGGCGAATCCGACGGCGTACCCTAGCCGGTGATGACCGGACCGACGCCGAACGATCCGAGGGCAAGTCCAAGGTAAAGGGCGGTGCTATAGCCGCCCATGACCAGGCCGCGTGTCGCCGACGTCGTCGATGCCGCCAACCCGACGCTGATCGCGACGAAGGCGGCGCCGCTCACCGTGCCAAACACCGCGACGAGCACGAGCAACGTCGTTTGACCACCGACGTGAGGCAGCAGCCCCGTCGCCAGCGATGCCGCCACCACGCCGCCGATCGCATATACAGAGCACCGGCCAGTCCGGTCCACCAGCCACCCCGCCGGAAAGCGCGCCAATGTGTTTGCGAGTCCCAGCGCGAGGAAGATGAGACCGATAGAGGCGGGCGTGAGGCCCCGCTCGTGAGCAAGCAGGGGGAAGAACGTGAAGACGACGCCCTGAAGCAGAAAGCCGCTCACTGACACGATCCACCCCGCCCAGACGTTTGCGTTGCCTCGGATGTCAGCGAACGTCGCGCTGGAGCGCTGAGGCCCGTGGGCGGCGGCTCGCATGGGCAAGGCAAGTCCGCCGACGAAGGCGATCGCGATGCCAACGGCGCTACCGACGAAGGCCGCACGAAACCCCCACCGGTCGGCTACGAGCCCGCCCACGAACGGTCCGATCGCAGTCGCACCGTAGTGCGCGGTCGAGTACCACGCGAATGCGTGGCCCGCCCTGCCCGGCGCCGCCGCGTCGCCCACCAGCGAGAGCGCGCTCGGAGTGAATGCGGCCACGCCGAAGCCTGCGAGACCATAGATCGTCATGAGTGCCAGCTCGCCTTCGACGAGGGGTAGAAGCAGCGACGTCACGACGCCCACTGCCATTCCACCGAGGAGGAGCGCGCGGCGGCCCCAGACGTCAGACGCGCGACCGAGCGGAATCGAGCCAACGGCGGCCGCCATCATGTGGGCGCCGATGATCAGCCCGACGCCCGTCGCGGTGGCGCCGTGGGCGGCGGCGTAGAGAGGGAGGACCGGCGCCGCACGCATCTGAGCACCGACATAGTGGAGAAATGTGAGCAGGCAAACGAGGAGAAGAACGGGGATCACGACGGGTATGCTAACTAAGTTGCCGTCGTCTCAGCCATGACTTTGCAAGTGCAGTCGAGGCAGCCGTGCTCCGTGCACGTTCCGTGCGACACGACCGCGGCGCGGGCTCGGTTTTATCTCAATGACGCGAAGGACGTCGGCGTATTCGGGCTTGGGCCTGAGAATGGCGACATAGACACACTGGCAGACCGCCTCATGCAGGTCCTTGTCCGTCTCGGTGGTAACCGGTGCCTCTGCAGCGTGCCCATCCAGGGCCCGCTGTGATCGCCTGTCGACGTCAGTCAGCGAGTTCGCCCGACAACATCTCCAAACCGTACGAAGAGTGCCGGAAGCACGAGCATGTTGAGCACCGTTGAGCTGACGATCCCGCCCAGGATCACGAGGGCCATCGGCTGCTGAATCTCCTTGCCCGGCTCGCCGGCGCCCAGCGCCAAGGGGATGAGGCCGATGCCGGTCACGAGCGCGGTCATGAGAGTCGGGCTGAGGCGCTCCATCGAGCCCTGCACGATCGCGTCTCGAAAGGCGACGCCTTCCTCCTCCATGAGGTAGCGGTAGTGGCTGATGAGCATGATGCCGTTCCGTGTGGCGATGCCGAACAGCGTGATGAAGCCGATCAGCGACGCGATCGACAGGGTTCCGCCAGTGAAATACACGATGACGACCCCGCCGATGAGGGCCAGGGGAAGGTTGGCCATGACGAGCGCGGCCAGCCGCCCGGAGCGCAGCGCCACGAAGAGCAGGACGAAGATGCCTGCGATGGCGGCCAGCGACAGGACGGCGATGCGGCGTGAGGCGCGTTCCTGCGACTCGAACTGGCCGCCGTACTGGATGAAATAGCCCTGCGGCAGGCCGACGCGCGCGGCGACGACGGCCCGGACCTCGCGAATGACGCTGCCGAGGTCGCGGCCGGCCACGTTCGCCTGCACGATGATTCGGCGCTGGACGTTCTCGCGATTGATGGTGTTCGGCCCGGCGTCCACCCGGACGTCAGCCACCTGGCCGAGCGGCACGCGTCCTCCACCGGGGGTGTCGATCAGTGTCCGCGCCATGGTGTCCACAGACTGCCGCACCGAGTCGTCGAGCCGCACAACGACGTCGTGGCTGCGCTGTTCATCGAGGACCTGCGAGGCGACGTGTCCGCTGAACGCGATCTCGACCACCTCGGCCAGGTCGGCGGCGGTCACGCCGACGGCGGCGGCGGCGCGGCGGTTCAACGTTACCTGGACCTGGGGCACGCCGACCTGCGGCTCCAGCAGCAGATCCACGATACCGGGCACGGTGGCGACCGCGTCGCGCACCTGAGCGGCCTTCGTGCGC
>JBKKCN010000198.1:0-6640 GCA_046712525.1 Candidatus Rokuibacteriota bacterium | reverse complement strand
ACCCGCCACCTGCTCATCAGCAGGGAGTGGGCGGAGCGCAAGATGGCCTCGTCCTTCCTGGCGGTCAACGCCAACAAGCGCAGCATCACGCTCGATCTGCGCAAGCCGGAAGCGGTGGAGGTCGTCAAGCGCCTGGTGACGGGCGCGGACGTCGTGTGGGAAAACTTCCGCCCGGGTGTCATGGACAGGCTCGGGCTCGGCTACGACGCGCTGTCCGCGATCAATCCGCGGCTGATCTACTGCGCGGTCTCGGGCTTCGGTCACACGGGACCGGAGAAGACGACCGCCGCCTTCGACGGCAAGCTGCAGGCGATGTCGGGGATCATGTCCATCACGGGCAATCCGGCCGACGGCCCCATGCGCGCGGGGTTCGCGATCTGCGACACCATCGGCGGCATGACGGCGGCCCTTGCCGTGTCGAGCGCGCTCTACCAGCGTACCCACACGGGCCGCGGGCAGTTCGTCGACGTCGCCATGCTGGATGCCGCGCTCGCCTTCATCCCCGGCCCTGTCTCCGAGTACACGGTGGCGGGCATCGAGCAGAAGCAGATCGGCAACGGCTCCGTCAGTCGCAAGCCGACGGCGAGCCGGTTCCGCGCCGGCGACGGCTACCTCGTGCTCGCCGTGCTCACGGAGGCGCAGTTCGTGCGGCTCATGCGCACGCTGGGCCGTGCCGATGCCCTCGACGATCCGCGGTTCAAGGACTGGCGCGCGCGCACGGACAACGAGCCCGCGCTGCGCGCGGTCATCGAAGGCGCGATGGCGAGCGGCGATCCCAAGACGTGGGAGGCGCGGCTCACGGCGGCGGACGTGCCGTGCGCGTGCATCTGGAAGATCGACCAGATCGTGGAGCACCCGCAGCTCGAGCACCGCGACGTGCTGCAGACGGTCGACACGCGCTACGGGCCTATGCGTCTCGTTGCCTCTGGTTTTCGGCTCGCGCACGGCAGCCCGGCCATCGACCGCGAGCCGCCCACGCTCGGCGAGCACACCGACGAGATCCTCGCCGAGGCCGGCTACGCGCCGGAGGAGATCGAGCAGCTCCGGCGCGATGCCGTCACCGGCTAGCGTTTCGCGGGGCCTGTCCGCTCGACGACTCTTCGCAACTTTCGTGGCAGCGTATGGCCTGGGATTGCTTGGCAGGTTGCTTTGGCCCACGTTCCGGGAGTCGTTCGTCGGGCAGATCGTCGGGATACCGCCATTCTCGATTTACGTCTTCGAGCACTTCGGAATTCCCGGACTGACCGATCGCACCGATTGCAACTGGATGTGGTGCAAGCCCACGATACTCGGGATCGTCCTCGCGACGGCAGTGTGGCTGGGCGCGGCGTGGCTTGTCGCCATCGGCATCGCGCGCGTGATCCGTGCCACGCGGACGCCGGCAGGTGTGCAGTCGGCTGCGCCGCCGGGACCGGTGGACTGAATCGTTCGGCGGTCACGCCGCCAGCGTGTTTAGCCCGGCGCCGCGCCCTGCGTCGCGGTGTACACCGCGTAGAGCGACTGCCTTGCCGCCATGAAGAGCCGGTTCCGCTTCGGCCCGCCGAAGCACACGTTGCCGCACACCTCGGGAAGGCGGATGCGCCCGATCAGCTTGCCCTCCGGATTCCACATGGTGACGCCGCTGTAGCCGACGGAGCGGCCGGCATTGCTCGAGCACCACAGGTTGCCGTCCACGTCCGCGCGCACGCCGTCCGGGCCGCACTTCACCCCGTCCACACACCTTCTGGTTGGACAGTCGGTTGTCGCTGCCGACGTCGAAGACGTGCATGTCGCGGGTACCGCCCGGCCCCGTGTCGCCGGGCCCGCGGCCCGTGCTGATCACGTAGAGCTTCTTGTAATCGGGCGAGAAGCACAGCCCGTTGGGATCGGCCAGCTGGCTTTCGGTGACGACGAGGTCCAGACGCCCGCTGGGATCGAGGCGGTCGCAGCTCGTGGGCAGCTCGCGCTTGAGGTTGCCAGCCTCCGGCGGCTGGCCGACGCGCGCCCTGAGCCGGCCCGCGCGATTGGGGTCGGTTCCGGCATCATGGTTACGCCTGCGTATGAAGAGGGTCGGCTGCGGCGGCTATCCTATCGCGGCTTGAGCTCGATCTGATAACCATCCGGATCGCGAATGTACAGCGACGGTCCCGTCCCGTACGAGCCCCGCCGCTCCACCACCTCGCCGTCCACCGTGACCCCGCGCGCGAGCATCTCCTTGCGCAGGCCGGCGAGGTCGTCGCACTTGATGGACACGCAGAAGTGGTCCATCCCCGTGCCGGCCGCGGGCTTGGGCGCGGCGGGATCGGCCGGGAAGAGATCGATGAGCTGCTCGCCGAAGCGCATCTGCACGAGCGAGATGCGCTCGTTGTGGTGATCCAGCGTGCAGCCGAGCACGTCCGTGTAGAAGCGCTGCGAGGCGGCCTGGTCGCGCACGCGCAAGACGACGTGATCGAGGCCGAGCGGTGTGAACATGTCTCTTCTCCCTTGCCGGCGCGCGCCGACTGCTGATTGGTCCCGATGTCCGCGCCTATCGTAGTAGAATCCGCGCCGTGCTGACCAGGATCCTTCCCGCGCTCGCCTGACGACGATACACCCATGGAGTTCTGGGTAACCCAGCTCTTCAACGGCGTCTCGTACGGGGCCCTCCTGTTCCTGCTCGCGGGCGGCCTCACGCTGATCTTCGGCATGATGCGGATCGTCAACATGACGCACGGCTCGCACTACCTGCTGGGCTGTTATGTCGCGGTCACGATCATGACCTACACGGGCAGCTATGTTCTCGCCCTGCTCGGCGCGGCCGCGATCATCGCCCTTCTCGGCATCATCGAGTGGGACCGGTTCCTCAAGGGGTTGAGCGGGCAGGAGCTGGCGCAGGTCCTCACCACGATGGGCCTCGCGCTCATTTTCCAGGATCTCGCCCTCATCACCTGGGGCGGTGACCCTTACAACGTCCGGGTGCCCGCGCTTCTCACCGGGCGGTACCAGCTCGGCATGTTCTTCTTCCCCGTCTACCGCATCTTCATCATCGTGGTGGCGGCCGCGGTGGCGCTAATTCTATGGGCGGTGGTCGAGCGCACCCGGGTGGGAGCGCAGATGCGCGCCGCCGTCGACGACGCGGAGATGGCGCGCGGGGTTGGTATCAACGTGTCCGTCCTCTCGCTGGGCGTGTTCGCCCTCGGCGCCGCGCTCGCCGCGGTGGCGGGCGTGGTGGCCGGCGGTTTTCTCGGCGTCTATCCGGGCGCCGACTTCGAGATTCTCTCGTACGCCTTCGTCGTCGTCATCGTGGGCGGCATGGGGAGTCTGAAAGGCGCGCTCCTCGGCAGCGTCATGGTGGGTCTGCTCGACAACTTCGGCAAGGCGCTCCTGCCCGAGCTGTCCTACTTCACGCTCTTCGCGCCCATGGCGGCCATCCTGGCCATCCGTCCCACCGGGCTCTTCGGGCGCGCGTAGGCGTGGACACCGCGGCCGGCACATGGTGGCGACGGCTCGCCTTCACCGCGGCGCTGGTGCTCCTCGCGGTGGGGCCGCCGTTCTTTCCGCCCTTCCTGCTCACGCTGATGACGCAGACGTTGATCTACGCGATCGTCGCCATGAGCCTCGACCTCGTCCTCGGATATACAGGGCTGTCATCGCTCGGACATGCCGCCTATCTCGGCCTCGGGGCCTACAGCGTGGGCATCCTCGCCACGCAGTACAGGGCGGGCTTCTGGACGACGCTCGCCGTCGGCGTCGTGCTGGCGGCGGTGGTGGCGGCGATCTTCGGGCTGGTGGCGCTGCGCGCGACGGGCGTGTACTTCCTGATGATCACGCTCGCCCTCGGCATGGTGGTGTGGGGACTCGCCAATCGCTGGGTATCGCTGACCAAGGGCGATAATGGGATCTCGAACGTGCCACGCCCCGACCTCGGCCTGCCATGGTCGTTCAACAAGGCCGTCCCCTTCTATTACCTCGTGCTCATCGGGTTCGCGCTCGCGCTGCTCGTGCTGCGCGTGATCGTCCGCTCGCCCTTCGGGCACACGCTGGTCGGCATTCGCGAGAGCGAATCCCGCATGCGGACCCTCGGCTACAACGTGTGGCTGCACAAGTACATCGCCTTCATCATCTCGGGCGGCGTGGCCGGCTTCGCCGGTGTGCTGTGGGCGCACTACAACGGTTTCGTGTCGCCCTCCGATCTCGATCTATCCGTGTCTATCGAAATCCTCTTGATGGTGGCTCTGGGCGGGCGCGGGACCCTCTTCGGAGCCTCGGTGGGCGCAGCCGTGATCGTGCTCCTGAAGAATCTCGTGTCGGTCTACACCCAGCGCTGGCTCCTACTCCTCGGCATCGTCTATATCTTCACGATCCGGTACGCGCCCGAGGGAATCGTGGGCGCGCTCAAGCAGTGGGGACAGTGGTCCCGCCTGCGGCTTCAGCGGTCGGCGAGCTGACGATGGTCGTCTTGAAGTTGGCGGACGTCCGCAAGTCGTTCGGCGGGCTGAGCGCCGTCGACGGCGTGAGCCTCTCGGTCGAGCAAGGGGAACGCCGGGCGATCATCGGGCCGAACGGGGCCGGCAAGACGACGCTGTTCAGCCTCATCAGCGGCGAGCAGCTGCCGACGAGCGGACGGATCGAGCTTTTCGGGCAGGACATCACACAAATGGCGCCTCATCGGCGGGCGGCTCTCGGTCTTGCGCGCACGTACCAGATCACGAACCTCTTCCCGCGCCTGTCCGTCATGACGAACTGCCTGCTGGCCGCCCAGGCGCTGCTCCCGCTCAAGCTCCATCTGCACCGCGGCCTGCACCGCTATCCGGTCGTCTTCGCGCGCGCGCGGAACGTGTTGGGCGCGGTGGGGCTGCTGGAAAAGGCGGAGGCGACGGTGCGCGACCTCTCGCACGGCGAGCAGCGACAGCTGGAGATCGCCCTCGCCCTTGCGGGCGCGCCGAAGCTCCTGCTCCTCGACGAGCCGACGGCCGGGCTGTCGCCGGCGGAGTCGCTCATGATGACCGCGCTCCTCAAGAAGCTCGATCCGTCCATCACGCTGCTCATCATCGAGCACGACATGGACGTGGCCTTCGAGCTCACCGACCGGATCACGGTCCTTCACTATGGCAAGGTCGTCGCTGATGGCCTGCGCCGCGACGTGACGGCCAACCCCCTCGTGCAGGAGATTTACCTGGGAGTGTCGTGATGCTGGACGTGGAGGAGATCCACACCTACTACGGCGACAGCTACGTGCTCCAGGGCATCTCGCTCCGCATTGAGCCCGGACAGGTGGTGGGAATCGTCGGGCGCAACGGGATGGGCAAGACGACGCTCATCCGCTCCATCGTCGGCTTCACGCCGCCGCGGCGGGGACGCGTCCGGTTCAAGAATCACGACATCACGGGGTGGGCGACGAACCACGTGGTGGGCCTCGGCCTCGGCCTCGTCCCCCAGGGCCGGCGGATCTTTCCGTCACTGAGCGTGCAGGAGAATCTCACGGTCGCCCTCAAGGAGAAGAAGGGCCCGTGGACGCTCGATCGGGTGATGGAGCTGTTTCCCCGGCTTCGCGAGCGCGCCCAGAATCGCGCCGGCAAGCTGTCAGGTGGCGAGCAGCAGATGCTCGCCATCGGCCGCGCGCTGGTGACCAATCCCGAGCTGCTCCTGATGGACGAGCCGACGGAGGGGCTGGCGCCGCTCCTGGTGCGCGAGGTCGGCCGCGTCATCGAGCGACTCAAAGCCGAAGGGCTGTCGATCCTGCTCGTCGAGCAGAACCTGCCCCTCGCGCTCCGGATCGTCGATCACGTCCACGTGCTGGCGCGCGGGCGCATCGTGTATTCCGGACCGCCGACCGAGCTGGAGAAAGACCGCGAGGTGAAGGCGCGCTATCTCGGCCTGTAGGGCCGGCGTGGCTCCGTCAAGTATTGGATGACTTCATCCGCACGCGCGAGTCATGAGGACCGTCGGTCCAGCGCGGGCTGATTCAGCGTGCGGCTTCACGAGACCCAGCCTGTCGGATGAAGGACATTACCGCCGCGACGTACTCGTCAGCATGGCTTACGTGTGGGACGTGCCCGGCTCGGAGCAGCGTTCGACGCTCCGCCTTGGGAAGGGCCCGCGCGAGCGTATCGACGATCAGGGGAAAGAACGGCTCGCTCAGCTCACCGTGCGTGAGGAGTGCTGGACGGGAGAAGTCAGCGAGCGCCGGAAGATCGATCCGCCGGGATTCTGGATCGCGCTCCTCGTCAAGAAACGTCGGGGCGTTGAAGACGAAGGTCTCGCGAAGCTCGGCGGGGAAGTGTGCCCAGGCTCCGGGCCCGAAGGCGATGGTTTCCATGAACTGACGCGCACCGGTCTCCAGCTGGCCGGCTTCCAGCAATTCGAGCACGGCACCAATCCGTTCCTGTCCGGAGAGAAGCAGGGGCCGCGCCGCCGGACCGTCAAGCAGGCCAAACAGTGGTGGCTCATGGACGACGATCAACGTACGGAATAGGTCGGGTCGCGCGACAGCCGAGCTATCGTCAAGAGTTGTGGATTGAGTGGGATCAGGCGACGGCCTTCTTGCGCTTCTTTTGTGGCTCGATCTGCACTCCATCCTCGAACCGCACGCCGGCGCGGACGAGCGGCACGAGCTCGGCCGCGTCGAGGCACCGCCAGTGGCCTTGGGCCACGTGCAGGAGCTTGAACGCCATGGTGAGCC
>JBKKCN010000197.1:0-4797 GCA_046712525.1 Candidatus Rokuibacteriota bacterium | reverse complement strand
CATCCCGGTCGCGGACATCGCACGCCAGCTCGGGCTCAAGCACAAGCTGTCGTGGCGCGTGATGGCCCACGTGGTCTTGCAGGACAGATTCCAGAGGGCCGCCGCGCGCAGCGATCGACCCGTGCCGCGCAGCCTCCGGCGCTCGCTCCGTCCCGAAGCGTTCACGAGCATGCTCAGGCAGCTCCGCACCTGGATCGCGCGCCTGAAGCCGGCCGATCGCGGCGCCACGACGTGGGTGGACTACGCGTCCGCCAACGCGTACGCGCCCGGCGAGGAGGCGGCCAAGAAGGAGTTCATCGCGGGCGCGGTGGCCTATGCCTCTCCGCAGCGCGTCATCGATCTCGGTTGCAACACCGGCCAGTATTCGTCCGTCGCACTCTCTGCGGGAGCGCGCAGCGTGATCGGCTACGACTACGACCACCAGGCGCTGGACCGCGCCTACCTCGCCGCCGCTGCCTCTCCGGCGATGCGCGCCTTCCTGCCCCTGCACCTGGACGCGGCGAATCCGTCGCCGGACCAGGGGTGGCGACAGCGCGAACGCGCCGGGTTCGCGGCGCGTGCCCGCGCTGATTGCGTCTTCGCGCTCGCGTTCGTGCACCACCTCGCCATCGCGCGCAATCTGCCGTTGCCGGAGGTACTGGACTGGATCGTGGATATCGCGCCGGTGGGGGTCATCGAGTTCGTTCCGAAACACGACGCCACCGTGCAGACGATGCTGGCGCTCAGAGATGACATCTTCGAGCAGTATGACGAGAGCCATTTCGTGGCGGCGCTGATGAAACGCGCGCGGATCATCCGGCGATGCGATGTTACACAGGGCAAGCGCGCCCTCTTTCTCTACGATCGCCGGTAGCGGAGGTCACGCGTGACGAAGGCGCTCCTCGCCGCTTACGGATGCGTGTTGACGCTGCTCATCGCGCTGCCGCTCTATGTCCGGCTCGGCAATCAAGGCCTGCCCCTCGGTGCCGCCACGTACCAGCAGTACCTGCTGGCCGTCGTCGTGGTGTTCCTCGGGCTCTGGATGGCGCTCGCCGCCGCCGAGCACCTCCGGCGTCCGCTTGTCGAGATCGTCCTCGCGCTTCTCGCCGTCGCCGTCCTGAACCATGTCCTGCTCTTCGATCTCGTGTTCGAGGGCGACCTTGACGGCGTGCAGGCGTCGCTGGCGACCCGGAGCGCGTCCAGCTATCTCGCCACGGTGGTCTATGTGGCGGTGTTCGCCGGCGCGTATGCACTGCTCCGGCGGGGGACGATGAGCGCCGTCACCATGTCGGTGCTGGTGGTGGCGGTCGCGCTTTCGACGGTGCTGGCCCAGGCCGTCTCCCGAAACAGCGGGCCGCTGGTGGTCGAGCGGCCGGCTGTCGCTCAGAGCCTGTTCCGGCTCTCGGCAAAGCTGAACATCATCCACTTGCTGCCCGATGCGCTGCAGACCGATCTGGTGCAGGAAGTGCTGGACGGCAACCCGGCCCTTCGTGATCGGCTGGCGGGATTCCGCCTGTATGCGGGCCACGTCGGCGCCTATCCGATGACGGCGCCCACACTGCCGACGATATTCACGGGACGCTACTTCGAGCTGAGCCAGGGCTTCCGCATCGACGAGATCGCCACCTTGTTCAGGGCGCGCAGCTTCACCAACGTGCTCTCCGACGCGGGCTTCGCGGTGAACGTCGTCGGTCTCGGCGGTGCGTACTGCGGCGCGCGGTATACCAATTGCGTCACGGCGGACTTCGGCGATTTGACCCCGCGCGGCGTCCTCGACGGGGACCGCGAAGAGCATCTCAACCTGGCCAGGCTCCTGGATCTCGCCCTCGTGCGTGTGGTGCCCACCCTGCTCATTCCGACCGTCTACGATGGCGGCAACTGGACGGTGTCAGGTGCGCTACGGGACCTGAACGGCTTCGGGACCGTCCTCGATCCTTTTTTTCGCGAGTGGGCGGGCCGCCTGAGGGTGGAGGCGGAGGCGCCGCCGACCTATCTCTTCTATCACTACATCGGCAGCCATCCGCCGGCGCAATGGGATGCCAGGTGCAATTTCACGGCTCCCAAGCCGCTCGCGCGCGCGCCGCTGCTGGGCCAGACCGAATGCGTCCTGCGGGGGATCGCCGAGCTGGCCTCCGTGCTGCGGCGGGCAGGGGTGTTCGACCGCACCGTCATCATGGTGAACTCCGACCACGGCCTCAGCCTACCGCCTGCCTCCGTCAGCGCTCCGCTCAGCAACCCGCAAGTCGTGGCCAACTGGCTCGGCCAGGCGCACGCCGCGCTGCTCATCAAAGCCCTCGACGACAATCGGCCATTCCGGGTCAATGCAGAGCCCACTGCGCACATCGACATCCGGCCCACGCTGCTGGGTTTCGCCGGCCTCGAGGACGCGGGCCCCGGGATCGACCTGATGAAGGAGACCGTCCCCAAGGACCGCGTGCGGCTGTACCACGTGCCATGGGACTTTCGCTCGGGAAGCCCGGACCCCGTCTCGCTCATTCGCTTCGCCGTGGGGCCGGACGCGTTGAATTCCGAAGACTGGTCGGTCGAGGCCTTCATGGCGACCAGAAAGTCTCCCAGGACGTTCGCGGCCTTTGGCACGAGGGCCTTAACCCTGCTCCAGGCAGGATCGATCACGCGGAAAAAGAGGATGGACGAGCGCGGCCTCTGGGTGGCGGGCAGGCGCCTGAGCGTGCGGTTGGCCGCGCGCGACCCACGTGACAATGCGCTGAGGATCACGTTGCGCGTGCCGCAGGAAAACTCCGGTGCCACCGTCACCTTCACCGTCAATGGCGCGATGGTCGGAAAGAACCTCATGCTCCCATCCAGCAATTCCCCCGAGTGGGCGACGACGCAGACGTGCCTGCCACAGGAGACGCCCCGTGCCGCGCACGACCTCGTCGCGTTGCGCTTCTCGAAGGCGTCCGCCGTGCCCGGCGTGGATGTTCCGGTGAGCGCGCTCGTCCGCGATATCGCGTTCCACCGTTCGGAGCGATGTGCCGCCCGCGACTGAGTGATCCGCTGCGTCCAGTTGTCGAGGCCGTCCGCACGCTGCACCGCACGCTGCCGCACGCTGCACGCACGCTGCCTCGCACGCTGCCTCGCTTGACGGAGGTCATCGCACCGTCCTATTGTCGCTGCCACAGCCGAGCCCGAAGTGGGCAACCCACAAACGCGCAGGGCGCTCAAAAATGCCCAGATCCTAGGCGGATATCGAGGAGCACCACGGCTTTGTCGGGGTGCTGCCGAGTGTCGGGGGGATTGGGGGCCCACCGAGGCCCCCCATCCGACTAAGCGGGCGTTTTTCAGCGCCCTGCCAGGAGGAAGCGGCATGCGTGCAATGGCGGCGGTGATGTACGAGATCAAGAAGCCTCTCGTGGTGGAGGAGGTCGAGCTGATGGACCCGGGCGCGCACGAGGTGCTCGTGCGCTGGGCGGCGAACGGCGTCTGCCACAGCGACCTCCACGTGATGACGGGGGACTATCCGCACCCGCTGCCCGTCGTGCTCGGCCACGAGGCGGCGGGGGTGGTGGAGAAGATCGGCGCCGGCGTGGACACGGTGAAGCCGGGCGATCACGTCTGCTCCAGCTACATTCCCTCGTGCGGCCGCTGCGCGTACTGCATCGGCGGGCAGCCCACGATGTGCGCGCTGCGCGACAAGCCGCGTTGGTTCATGCATGACGGCACGAGCCGGCTGCGCAAGAACGGCCTCGCCCTTCACCACTTCTTGCAGGTCGCCGGCTACGCCACGCACGCCGTGCTTCCCGAGCAGAGCGTCATCCCGATTCGCAAGGACGCGCCCCTCGACGTGGCGTGCCTCGTGAGCTGCGGCGTCCTCGCGGGGGCGGGGCCCGTCTTCAACCGCGCCAAGGTGCCGCCGGGCGCGAGCGTGGCGGTGTGGGGCTGCGGCGGCGTGGGGCTGAACACGATCCAGACCGCGAAGATGGTGGGCGCGGGCAAGATCATCGCGGTGGACGTCGTGCGACAAAAATTGCAGTGGGCGGAGGAGTTCGGCGCCACGCACGTCGTGGACGCCTCGAACGGCGATCCGGTGGCGGCCGTGCACGCGCTGAGCGGCACGGGCGGCGTGGACTTCTCGTTCGAGGTGGTGGGCACGCAGCGCACGGTGGAGCAGGCGCTGCTCGCCACGCACCGCGGTGGCACCTGCGTCATCGTAGGCGTGTGCCCGGCGGGCACCCGCCTGTCCATTGACCCCATGCTCTTCCTGCAGCAGCGCGTGCTCACCGGCACTTCCTTCGGCGGTGGACACCAGCGCACCGACGTGCCGATGCTCATCGACCTCTACATGAGCGGCAAGTACAAGCTCGACGAGATGATCACCCGTCGCGTGCCGCTCAGCGATCTCAACGAAGCGTTCGACCTCATGGTGCGGGGTGAGGTCAAGCGAAGCGTCGTCGTGTACCAATGAGGAGGAATCCCATGCGTGATCTTCGCCATCTCTTTCTCGACGAGCCCGCGCGCTGAGATGGTGTTCATGCGCCTGCCCGCCGTCCGTCGCGGACTTGTCATCGTCGTCGCCCTCGCCGCCACGGGCTGCGCGACCGTCGCGCAGCGGCCCGCCGACCTCACGCAGCTCGGCGTGACCGAGGCCGCGCGGCTGATCCGCGACGGCAAGGTCACCAGCGTCGAGCTCACCGAGGCCTACCTCGCCCGCGCGGAGGCGAACGCGGATCTCAACGCCTACATCACGCTCGATCGCACGGGGGCACTCGCGGCCGCGAGGCGGGCCGATGGCGATCTTGCCGCCGGCAAGGTGAAGGGGCGGCTGCACGGCGTGCCGCTCGTCGTGAAGGACAACAT
>JBKKCN010000196.1:0-3265 GCA_046712525.1 Candidatus Rokuibacteriota bacterium | reverse complement strand
GTACTTGTCCTTCGCGTACTCCGCGAACGCCTTCAGCGCCGCGTCGTGGATGAACTTCGACACCGGCGTGATGAGGGTCAGCTCACCCTCGAGGGGGGCTTGGGCCCCCACCACGGAGGGGCCGAGGGCGAGGGCGATGATGAGGGTCATCAGAAACAGCGGCAGTCGCGTCATGTGGTGGTCTCCTCTGTCGCGGTTATCGTACGCGCTCGACGGCGCGGCGCCAGCCGTCGTAGAGGCGCGTGCGCGTGGCGCGGTCCATGGCGGGATGAAAGACACGCTGCACGGCGTGGCGCTCGGCGAGGGTGTCGAGGTTCGGCCACAATCCAACGCCGAGGCCGGCGAGATACGCAGCACCGAGGGCGGTGGTCTCGATCACGGCCGGGCGCACGACGTCCGCGTCCAGGATGTCGGCCTGGAACTGGCACAGAAAGTCGTTGGCGACGGCGCCGCCGTCCACGTTGAGAGCGCGAATCGCTCCCCCCGCATCGGCCGTCATCGCCTCCAGCACGTCGCGGCTCTGGTAGGCGATCGCTTCCAGCGCGGCGCGCGCCAGGTGTGCGCGCGTGGTGCCCCGCGTGAGCCCGAGCACGGCCCCGCGCGCGTAGGCATCCCAGTAGGGCGCGCCGAGGCCGACGAAGGCCGGCACGAAATAGACGCCGCCGGTGTCCGCGACCGACCGCGCAAGAGGCTCGCTCTCGGCGGCGGTGCTGATGATGCCGAGGCCGTCGCGCAGCCACTGCAGCGCCGCCCCCGCGATGAACACGCTGCCCTCGAGCGCGTACGTTGTCGTGCCCCCGATACGCCAGGCAATCGTCGTGAGCAGGCCGTGCGCGGAGGGAATGGGCCGCTCGCCCGTGTTGACGAGCAGGAAGCAGCCGGTGCCGTACGTGTTCTTGGCGCTGCCCGTCGCGTAGCACGCCTGCCCGAAGAGGGCGGCGTGCTGATCGCCCGCAATGCCGGCGATGGGAACACCCGCCGGCAACCACCCGACGTCGGCCGTCTCGCCGCACACGCCGGAAGAGTCGATCAGCGCGGGCAGCACTTCCCGCGGCACGCCGAGCAGCTCGAGCATCTCGGGATCCCACTCCACGCGACGCAGATCGAGGCACAGCGTGCGCGACGCGTTGGTGACGTCGGTGGCGTGCACGCGCCCGGCCGTCAGCTTCCACAGCAGCCACGCGTCGACGGTCCCGAAGGCGAGCTCGCCGCCCTCGGCGCGACGGCGCGCGCCCGGCACCGCATCGAGGATCCAGCCGATCTTCGTGCCGGAGAAGTAGGCGTCGAGCACGAGGCCGGTACGCTCGCGCACCATGGCCTCGGCTCCCGACGCGCGCAGCCGATCACACGCCTCCGCGGTGCGGCGGCACTGCCACACGATGGCGCGGTGGATGGGTGTCCCCGTCGCGCGTTCCCAGACAATGGTCGTCTCGCGCTGGTTCGTGATGCCCACCGCCGCGATGTCGCGTCCGCCGATCCCCGTGTCCGCGAGCGCTTTCGACGCCGCCTCGCCCACCGTCCGCCAGATGTCCTCGGGGTCGTGCTCGACCCAACCCGGTTGCGGATAGTGCTGCGGCAGCTCGGCGTATCCACGGCCCCGCACCGCGCCCTCGGCGTCGATCACGAGGGCGGTGGAGCCCGACGTGCCCTGGTCGAGCGCGAGCACGTATCGCAACGCCGCCTCAGCGCCCGAGGAGGCGCACGACGAGATCGGGGCGATCCGATATCACGACATCGACGCCGAGGTCCAGCATGCGGCGGATGGCGGCCTCGTCGTTGACGGTCCACGCCGCCACCCGCAGCCCGGCCGCGTGCGCAGCCATGACGACGTCCGCAGCCACGAGCCGGTGATCGATGCCGAGGTCGGTGGCGCCGACGTCCGTCGCCCACCGCACCGCCTCCGTCGCCGACACGCGCGCGCGCTCGACGCGGCCGCGGCCGACGAGGAGCGTGGTACGCACGCCGGGCTCGAGCGCGCGCACCCGGCGCACGGTGGCGTCCTCGAACGCCATCACGACCACGCGATCCAGCAGGCCGCGCGCCTTGACGAGCGCGAGCGCCTTCTCCTCGATGCCGGGATAGGCCTCGCGCCCCGCGTCCACCTTGATCTCGAGGAGCAGCCGTGCCGTGGAGGGCGCGAGGAGATCGAGGAGCTCGGTCAGCCTTGGAATGCGCTCGCCGGTCACGCTACCGTCGGCGGCCTTGAGCCGCACGTCCGCGAGCGAAGCGAGCGACATCGCGCGCACGGCTCCGCGGCCGGTGGTCGTGCGCTCCAGCGTGGGATCGTGGAGGACGACGACCTCGCCGTCGGCGGTGAGGTGCACGTCGGTCTCCAGAAAGTCGGCGCCGAGGGCGAGGGCGTTGCGGTAGGCGAGCAGACTGTTCTCCGGCCACAGCAGGCCGCCGCCCCGGTGGGCGGCGACGAGCGGCCGAGCGGATCCCGGCGCGGGGGCTTGCATGGCGACATGGTACGCGCCCGCGCGCGCCGGCCAGTCTCCGTGAGCGGCGAGCGCGGAGACCCCGACGAGCAGGATCGCGAGCGCGGCCGCGGCCGCCTTCCGGTCCATCACCGCGCCCCGTCGGCGGGGATGAGCTCCGGACGGTCCGTGATGATCAGGTCCACCCCCGCGCTCTCCAGCCTGAGCATCGTGTCCGCATCGTTCACGGTGAAGACGCCCACCAGGATGCCCGCCTCGTGCGCGGCCTTCACGAGGGTGGCGTCGCAGAGCGTGTGGTGCAGGCCGAGTGAATTGGCGCCCGCCGCACGGGCCCACTCCAGCGCCATCATCGGCGACACCCTCGCCTCCTGCACGTGGTGGTCGTCGACGAGGAGCGCCGTCGGCTGCTCGGGGGCCAGCGCCCGCACCTCCGCCACCACGGCAGGGTTGAAGGCCATGACGATCGCGCGCCCCCTGCACTCGGCCTGCGCGAGCACCTCCAGTACCTTGCGCTCCAGGCCCGCGTAGCGGGGCCCCGGCACCGCCTCCACGCGTTCGCCGCTGCGCGCGTACACGACGGCCGCACCCGGCGTCTTGATCTCCACGAGCAGCCCCGCCCCGGAGGGCGCCACCACCTCCAGCACCTCGCGCAGCGTGGGCACGCAGTCCGCCGTGAGCGCGCCGTCGGCATCGCGCAGGCGCGCGGTGACGATCTCGAAGGCGCGCATGGCGCCGTGGGTGCTGTCGGTCAGCACCTCCCGAAGCGGGATGCGGTAGGATCCCGCCTCGACCCGCTCCAGCTTCGCCAAGCCGTCGCCCTGCAGTGG
>JBKKCN010000195.1:0-4557 GCA_046712525.1 Candidatus Rokuibacteriota bacterium | reverse complement strand
GCGGTTGGGGGACTTGGGGCCCCACAGCGTCCCTTGTCTGACCGCCGTAACCCGTGCCCGTTCAGCGGCCGGGTCCGCCAGCGGCTCCGCGTAAACGACGAGCCCCGGCCTCTGGGCGCACGGTCGTCGCGGACTAGGGCTGGCAATGGCTGTTCCCCGCCACGCGCATGTACGTGGACCGCCTCACGACCCAGCGTCGCCGCCACCACCTCACGAATCCGTGCTCCCGAGTGGTGAAGAATGTCATCCGCAAGCCGGGATCGCCAAGCAGGCGAGGTGCCATACCTTCCGTCACTCGTTTGCCACCTACCCGCGGAGCGGATCGCTCTGTCATGATCCCGGCGGCTGGGAACATCGGGCTGGCCGTGGAAGCCCGGGTGATATCTCGCAGCACCTAGCGGTGTATCACGGCAAGGCAACGAAGGCGTGCTCTGCACGCTCGTGTAGACGTTGCTGCCGCCCGAGCTCGGTGAGCTCCTTGATCGTGCTATACAGCACTATGAAGCCGGATATCACAGTTCAAGATAGATGGCGTTGGGCGCCATGCGAAAGAATAGTAGGCCCTGCAGGCCGTCAGCGACGCCTGCGGACATCACGTTGAGGACGGCCCTGAGGGCCCCAGTTCCATCCAACGTGGAGGAGGATCCTTATGGCAACTGCACAGAATCCTGAGCTCATCACATACATAGATAGCTCTAAAGCGAACTGGCGGGAATTTCGGCCAGGCTCACGGCGCAAAGTTCTCTATGAGGACGCGGCAACGGGGCAAGTGACGATGTTGGTCCAGTGGGACCCCGGCTACCGGATGGGCGTCGTTGAGCACCACGAATACGACGAACATCTGTATATTCTCGCGGGCACGTTCGTGGATCAGAATCGTGCGTCCGGGCCTGGCACGTACATTTTGAATCGGGCAGGCTCGGAGCACCAATGCTCCACGCCCGATGGATGCACCTACCTCGAAGTGGTGCCTGGGCGACCGTAGTGTAGTGCCGGACGGGATGCATGCACAGCAAAATGAAGCCGCGGTCGGGGGGGAATAGGCGCGGCTGACGCCCAACATCACGTTCGACCGGACCGCTGGCTCGCATCCGCTCGCCGCGGCCGGTCAACGTGCGCGTTAGGCAGTCAAACGAAGACCATCACCAATACGGAGGAGCTTTCATGGCCTGGCACATGACGGGACAACTGATCGAAGCGTGTAGCTGCAAGGCGGCCTGCCCCTGCGTGCTCGGTCCCGCCGAGCCCGACCAAGGGTGGTGCTCCGGGGCCCTCACCTTCGTGATCCAGCAGGGGGAGTCCGATGGCGTCGACTTGGGAGGCCGCAAGGTGCTCTGGCTCATTGACCTGCCGAAGGACTTCGTGAGTGGCAACGGTACCGGCCGCATCTACATTGACGACGCGGCCGCCGCTCGGCAGAGGCAGGAACTGGAGGCGATCTTCACCGGCAAGAAGGGCGGTCCCGGCGAGGTCCTGGGCAGCCTGGTCACGACATGGTTGCCCACCCAGACGGCGACGATCACGGTCGATGGTGGCGATAACCCGTCCATCACCGTCGGTGCCGTCGGTCACGTCAAGCTCAGCCGGATCAAAGACGAGCGAGGGCGCGCGACGCAGCTGCTCAATGCGCCGGTGCTCGGCTCGATCCAGGTCGATACCGCGGACCTCGCGCGCAGCGATGGATCGCGCTTTGCCGACCCGCAGATGCGTCGCTGGGAGGGCGGTGGCCATGGCAGCGTGAGCCCATTCAGCTGGAGGGTCTGACCCAGTATCCCCAAGCTGGCGTGCCTAACAACCCAGTGGAGCTGCCGGCCCACAGCGCAAGCTTTGTGATTGTTCCTGTCCTTGGTGTCTGTGGGCCGCAGCTCACCGGCAGCGTCAGAAGATTGCTCTCGCTGGGTTCTTCCGAGAGGGATCAATGAACCAAGGCTCACGCAGAAGGTTTCTGATTGCTGCAGGCGCGCTGCTCTACGCGCTGGTTGGTGTGCCGCTAACCGGCGCTCAGGCGCCAGTAGTCGGGGTACTGGCTATCGGTTCACCTGATCAGGGATTGGCCACGTGGGACCGAGTGTTGGGTGACGGCCTGCGCAAGCTCGGTTACAACGTTGGGCAATCGCTCGTCATCGAATACCGCTGGGCACACGGCGATATCGCGCGATATCCCCGGCTCGCGGGGGAACTGATCCAGCGCCAGCCGGCAGTCATCATTGCGCCTTGTGGCCCTAGCCTGCGTGCAATCCGTGAAATCAGTCGGACATTGCCGGTATTCGCCATCTGTGCCGACGAGACCAATTTTCTCGGCGAGGTTGCCTCGCTATCGCGGCCGGGCGGCTATACCACCGGAGTCACCTTTCTGTCCCCGGAGTCGGTCGGGAAACGTCTTGAGCTGCTGAAAGCAATTCTCCCCAGTCTGTCGCGCCTCGCAGTCCTATACCAACCAGACGATCCCATTGATGCGCATTGGCGCGAGCTGGAGCGCCTGCAGCCGATGCTCGGACTTGTTTTTCAGCGCTCGCCGGTGAGGCGCGCGGAGGAACTGGAGGGTGCGTTCCAGGCCATCGTGCGTGAACGCGCGGATGCCCTGTTCGTGTTTCCTACCAATCTCATCATCAATGAGAGAGTGCGAATCGCTGAACTCGCGCGCAAGCATCGCGTTGCGACCGTGTTCTAATTTTCTGCTCACGTGGAAGCAGGTGGACTCCTTTCCTACGGTCCGAGCGTCAACGAGTTGTTAGGCAAGACGGCGCCAGTGTATGTGGACAAGATCCTTAGAGGCGTCAAGCCGGGAGAGCTTCCCGTCGTGCAACCGACGCAATTCGAATTGGTCGTGAACTTGACGACCGCCCGGGCGCTCGGGATCCAGATCCCGCAGCTGATCTTGGCGCGCGCGGACCGGGTGATCGAGTGAACGTGCGGCCGAACAACGGCTTGGAGCGCCACGCGCACGTTCTGCGGAGCAAGGGGGGGCCCTTGAGCCCCCCCTTCTGTTACGTCGAGTACGCCGAGAACCGCACGGTCTGCGCGCGGGCCGTCCGGTCGGTGATGACGTTGACGACGGCCGGCTTGCCGGACGCCGCCGCCCGCTCGAGCGCCGGACGGATGTCGTGCGGCTTCTCGACGAACTCGCCGTGCGCGCCCAGCTCCTGGGCGACCTTGTCGTAGCGGGTGTAGCCGAGGTTCCGTCCCGGCTTGGGCAACGGCCGGGTCCACGGCGCATCCGCCGTCCAGCCGCCGTTGTTGCTGATGACCACGATCACCGGGATCTTGTGGCGCACCGCCGTGTCGATCTCCATGGCGTTGATGCCGTAGGAGCCGTCGCCGTGGATCACCACCACCTGCGTGTCGGGCTTCGCCACTTTCGCGCCCACGCCGAAGGGCAGGCCCACGCCCATGCAGCCGAACGCGCCGGAGTTGAGCCGGTGGCCGGGCACGAAGGTCGAGATCGCCTGCCGCCCGTAGTTGAGGATCTCCTGACCGTCGACCACGAGGATGGCGTCGCGCTGGAGGAAGTCGCGCACCTCCTTGCAGAGGCGAAGGGGATGGATGGGCGTCTGCTCGGCGCTCATCGCCTTGTCCATCTCGGCGGACTTCTCGCCGTCGAGCGTGCGGAGCTTGCCCACCCACGCCGCATACCGCCGCGGATCGATGGCGCCCTCGGCTTGCGCACGCAGCTGCTCGAGGACGGCGCGCGCGTCACCGGCGATCGGCACGTCGACGTGACGGTTCTGGCCGAGCTGGGCGGGGTCCACGTCCACGTGGATGACCTTGAGGTCGGCCGCGAAGCGGGGCGGACGCCCGAACTGGACCACCCAGTTGAAGCGCGTGCCCACGGCAAGGACGACGTCGGCCTCGGCGAACGCCTTGCTGCGCGCGTTGAGAAACGCGAGCGCGTGATCTTCCGGCACCAGCCCGCGTGAGATCGGCGTCGTGTAGAACGGAATCCCCGTCGCCTCCACGAGCGCCTGGAAGGCCGCGGCGCCGTCGGACCACCACACCCCGCTGCCGCCGAGGATGACCGGTCGCTGCGCGCGCGCGAGGAGCGCGATAGCCTCCCGCACTGCCGCGGGATCGCCGAGCGTGCGCGGCGCCGGCCGCCACGCGGCCGGGTACACCATCTTCTCCTCCTCGACCTTCTCGCCGAGCACGTCGCCGGGCAGATCGAGGTAGACAGGGCCGGGCCGCCCGCTCGTCGCCCGGCGGAACGCCGTCGCCACCATGTCCGGAATGCGCCGGGCGTCGTAGATGCGCTCGGCCCACTTCGTGACGGGCCGCATCACAGCCACCTGGTCGATCTCCTGGAAGGCTTCCATTCCGAAGGAGATGCGCGGGCTGGAGCCGCCGATGGCCACCAGCGGCGCACAGTCGGTGAAGGCGTTGGCGACGCCGGTGAGCAGATTGGTGGCGCCCGGGCCCGAGCAGGCCATGGCGACGCCCGGCCGTCGGGTCACGCGCGTCCACGCGTGCGCCGCAAAGGCGGCCGCCTGCTCGTGGCGCGTGTCGACGGCGCGGATGCCGAGGTTGATGCACGCGGCCTCCGTCTCCAGCATGGGGCCACCC
>JBKKCN010000194.1:0-3958 GCA_046712525.1 Candidatus Rokuibacteriota bacterium | reverse complement strand
GATCTGGGTGGCCACGATGGTGGCCGCGCTCTGGTTGGTGCCGGTGATGGCGGCAGCACCGCGCTGCACGACCTTCTCCGTCTGCGAGCCGGCCACCTCCGGCTTGGACTCGGTGTCGGCCACGATGTACTTGATCTTCGCGCCACCCATCGACTTGATGCCGCCCTGCTCGTTGACGAGGTCGCAGCCGAGCTGGAAGGCGTTCCACGTGCGCTGCCCCCACGCCGCGTTGGTGCCGGTGAGCGCGACCACGGCGGCGAGCAGGACCTCCTTGGACTGCGCGCCCGCGAAGCGGGGCGCGACGGTGGTGGACGCGGCCGCGATGGCGGATGTCTTGATGAACTCACGTCGGTTGATGCGGGCCATGGTGTGTCCTCCTCTTTGTCTTCGGGGCTACGAGAGCCCCAGGAATGCCTTGCGTGTGTGCGGGTTGGCGAGGAGCTCCTCGCCCGTGCCCGCGAGAACGATGCGTCCCGTCTCCAGCACATACCCCCGATGCGACAGCCGCAGCGACTGCACGAGGTTCTGCTCGACGAGGAGCACGGTGGTGCCCTCGGCGTTGATGCGACGGATGGCGTCGAAGATCGCCTTGACCATGAGGGGCGCCAGCCCCAGCGACGGTTCATCCAGGATCAACAACCTCGGGCGCGACATGAGCGCGCGGCCGATGGCGAGCATCTGCTGCTCGCCGCCGGAGAGCGTGCCCGCGAGCTGCTGGCGCCGCTCGCCGAGGCGGGGGAACAGCGCCGTCACCCACGCCAACGTGGCGGCGAGCGCGCTCTTGGCCTTCGGCAGGTATGCACCCATCTCGAGATTCTCGCCCACCGTCATGTTGGTGAAGAGCTGCCGGCCCTCCGGCACGTGCGCGATGCCCCGCTCCACGATGCGCGAAGGCGGCAGGCCGGTGAGCCTCTCGCCCTCGAAGGTCGCCTCGCCGCCGAGCACGGGCAGCAGCCCCGAGACCGCGCGCAGCGTGGTGGTCTTGCCGGCGCCGTTGGCGCCCACGAGTGACACGATCTCGCGCTCACCCACGCGCATGGTGACGTCATGGAGCACCCGCACGTCGCCGTAGGCCACGGAGAGGCCGCGCACCTCAAGCAAGCGAGTACGCCTCGCCCAGATACGCCTCGATCACACGGGGGTCGTCCACCAATGCTTCGGGCCGCCCCTCGGCGATGACCTCGCCGTAGTTGAGCACCACGATGCGCGCGGACAGGCGCATGACGGCTTCCAGCACGTGCTCGATGATGAGCACGCTCACGCCGCCGGCGGCGATCCGCCGCACGAGGGCGATCATCTCCTGCACCTCGTTGGGCCGCAAGCCGGCCGCCACCTCGTCGAGCAGGAGCAGCGACGGCTGCGTGGCGAGCGCGCGCGCCATCTCCAGGCGCTTGCGCTCGATGACGGTGAGCGTGCGGCCGAGCTCGTCGCGCTTGCCGGCCAGCCCCATCAGCTCCAGCACCTCCAGCGCCTTGGTGGTGGCGCCCGCGATGTCGGGAATGCGGTTGAGGGCGCCGATGCGGACCGTCTGCAGCACGGTGAGGGCGGCGAAGGGCTTGCTGATCTGGAACGTCCGCGCCGCGCCGAGCTTGCAGATCCGGTGCGGCTTGGCGCCCGTGACGTCGGCGCCGCGGAACACGACGCGCCCGCTGTCGGGCGTGTAGACGCCGGTTACGACGTTGAAGAGCGTGGTCTTGCCCGCCCCGTTGGGGCCGATGATGCCGACGATCTCGCCCTCGCCCACCTGGAACGACACGCTCGAGAGCGCCTGCAGCCCCCCGAAGCGCTTGGACACGGAACGCACGTCGAGCAACACCGCCACTATCGGCGCCTGCGCCCGAGCGTGATGAGGCCGCCGGGCAGGTAGATGAGGACGACGATGAGGAGCACCGCGTAGAACATCTTGCTGCCGATGACCACCTGCCGCGTGTTCTCGAAGGGCAGGTTGCGCAGCGCCTCCCCGAGCCCGCTGAATATCACGGAGCCGATGACGGGACCGAGGGCGGTGCCGGCGCCGCCCACCATGGTGCCCAGCATCATGGTGAGCTGGGGCTCGAACACGAACACCGTCTCCGGCGATATATAGAGGTAGAACTGCGCATAGAAGCTTCCGGCAAATGCCGTCAGTGCAGCAGAGAGCCCGATCGCAATCGTCTTATACCTGTACGTGTTCACGCCGGAGGCCTCCGCCGCCTGCTCGTCCTCGCGCACGGCGAGGAAGTACTGTCCCAGCGGCGAACGCTCGAGGAGCAGGCTGATGAGGATCATCGCCACCAGCATGACGAGGGCCACGTAGTAGTACGGCTCGCGGCGCAGGAAGAAGAAGTCGGCGGGGGCGTGCCTCATGGTCAACAAGATGCCCACCGGACCCTTGATGAAATCCCAGTTGTCGGCGAGGCCCTTGGCCACTTCCGCCGCGCCCAGGGTGACGAGCGCGAAGAAGATCCCGTGCACGTTGTAGCGATAGACACCGAGCGCGAGCAGCACGCCCACCACGCCCGCGAGGACGGCCCCCACGAACATGCCCACCCACGGCGTCAACCCCAGCCGCACGTAGAGCATGGTGGAGGCGTAGGCGCCGATGCCGAAGAACAGGCTGTGGCCGAGCGAGAACTGCCCGGCGTAGCCGGCGGCGACGTTCCACGCGAGCGCCATGAAGGCGGCGTGGAGGGCGACGATCATGGCCGTGAGCAGATGCTGCCCCGCCACCAGCGGCAGCGCGGCGGCGACGGCGAGCACGGCCACCGACACCGCGATCCGGCGTGACCGGCGCGCGCTCACCGGCTCAGAGCCGCGCCTGGCCGAAGATGCCCCAGGGACGGTAGAGCAGGACGGCGATCAGGATGGCGAACACGATGGCGTTGCCGAGCGAGGCGGAGATGTAGAGGCTGGAGAGCGCTTCCACGAAGCCGATGAGCAGGCCGCCCACGAGCGCGCCCGCCACGCTGCCGAGGCCCCCCAGCACCGCGATGACGAACGCCTTGAGGATGAACTCGTGGCCGACGAACGGGCTCACCAGCGAGAACGGCATGATGACGGCACCCGCGAGGGCGGCGGCAGCGGTGCCCAGGGAAAAGGAGATCAGGTACACGCGCCGGACGTCGATGCCCACGAGGGCGGCGCCCTCGCGGTTGTTGGCGGAGGCGCGGATGGCCTTGCCGAGCGACGTGCGGTGCAGGAAGAGCGCGAGCACGACCACGGCGACGAGGCTGACGGCGGCGGCACCCAGGCGCGCGAGGGGGATGGAAATGTCCGCCACGATGAAGGACGAGGTCGTGTATTTCGTCGTGATGCCGCGCAGGTCGCCGCCGAAGAAGAAGTTGGCGACGTTCTCGAAGAAGATGAGCAGGCCGAGGGTCACCATCATGTGCGCCGAGTGGGGCGCCTCCACGATGCGCTCGATCACCACCTTGTAGAGAAGGGCGCCCAGCGCGAAGAAGAGCGGCACCACCACCACCAGGCTCAGATACGGATCGACGCCGGCGAGCTTGAAGAGCAGGTAGGTGATGAACATGGCGCCCATGACGAGGTGGCCGTGCGCGAAGTTCACGATGTCGGTGACGCCGAAGACGAGCGTGAAGCCGATGCCGATGAGCGCGTACACGCTGCCCATGAAGAGCCCGGACAGGCAGGTCTGCACGATGGCGTCGAAGCCGATCATCGAGCGCGGGTGGCGGTATTCAGGGAGCGGTCGGCCTTCAGGGTGAAGCGGCGGTACTCGTTCTCGCACACGGGGCCGGGACACAGCCACAGCTCGCCTTCGCCGAGATCCATCACCACGGAGGCGACCGTCTCGATCTCCGTCCCACCCACCCGCGGGGCGGGGTGGCGGCATACGGAATCCGGGCGGCCGAAGTGGTCACGCAGCGCCTCCTGAAGATCTTTCACGCCGAGCTTTCCGGTCCGTGCCGTCAGGTAGGCGCGCACGCGACGGTCGCGGAACAGACTGTCCGGATAG
>JBKKCN010000193.1:0-4057 GCA_046712525.1 Candidatus Rokuibacteriota bacterium | reverse complement strand
CGCAATACGGGCTGCTGTGGTGGCTCAACACGGGCCGCGCGCAGTTCACGAGCGCGCCCGAATCGTCCTACGCGGCGCGCGGCGCCGGCAGCAACCTCATCTGGATCGACCCCGAGCACGACCTCGTCGCCGTGGTGCGCTGGATCGACAAGGCGAGCATGGATGGCTTCATCCAGCTCGTCCTGGAGGCGGTGGAGCGCTCATGAAGATCGCCGCCGTGGAATCGCTGCATGCCGATGCGGGGCAGCGCACGTTCGACTTCCTGAAGATCACCACCGACGACGGCCTCGTGGGCTGGAGCGAGTACAACGAGTCCTTCGGCGGGCCCGGCGTCTCCACCGTCATCGAGCGGCTGGCGCCGGCCATCATCGGCAAGGACCCGCGCGCGTACGAGGCGCTGGTGGCGCTCATGTACGCCATGCGACGGCAGGCGAGCGGGGGCGTGGTGCAGCAGGCCATCGGCGCCATCGAGAACGCGCTCCTCGACGTCAAGGCGCGCGCCCTCGGCATCCCGGTATACGAGCTGTTCGGCGGCCCCGTGCGCGACCGCATCCGGCTTTACTGGTCACACTGCGGGACGTACCGTCTCGCGTGGGCCAAGGAGATGCAGCTGCCGCCGCTGCGCACCCTGCAAGACTGCGTGACGGCGGGCAAGGACGTCGTCGCCCGCGGGTACACGGCGCTGAAGACGAACGTGTTCCTGCTCGGCGAGCAGCCACGCCTGCACTCGCCGGGCTTCGCGCGTGCCGGCGACGGCTTTCCGGAGCTGAACGCCGAGCGTCACGTGCTGCGTGCCCTTCGCGACCAGCTCGCGGCCTTCCGCGAAGGCGCGGGCAAGGATGTCGATATCTTGGTGGACCTCAACTTCAATTTCAAGACCGAAGGGTTCCTGAAGGTCGCACGTGCCATCGAGCCCTTCGACATCTTCTGGGTCGAGATCGACACGCGCGACGCCCGCGCCCTCGCCTACATCCGCGCGCGGGCGGGGATGCCGGTGGCCTCGTGCGAATGTCTCTTCGGCCGCCGCGACTACCGGCCCTTCTTCGAGAGCCAGGCGGTGGATGTGGCCATCATCGATACGCCGTGGAACGGCGTGGCGGAGTCCGTGAAGATCGCGGCCATGGCGGACACCTATGAGGTCAACGTGGCCCCGCACAACTTCTACGGCCATCTCGCCACCATGATGAACGCCCACTTCTGTGCGGTGGTGCCCAATCTGAGGATCATGGAGATCGATCCCGACACGGTGCCGTGGTACGACGAGCTGGTCACACACACGCCCGACATCAAGGACGGCCACCTGATGCTGCCCACCCGCCCCGGGTGGGGCACGGAGGTCAACGAAGACGCCGTGCGCGCACACCCACCGAGGAAACGCTGAATGAGCGAGCTGCCGGCGAGCATTGAGATCGAGACTGGTGTCGTCCCGCGCGCGAGCGTGATCTGGCTGCACGGCCTCGGCGCCGACGGCCACGACTTCGAGCCCCTCGTGCCGGAGCTGCAGCTGCCCGCCACGCTGCCCGTGCGCTTCGTCTTCCCGCACGCGCCCGTGCAGGCGGTGACCGTCAACGGTGGCGCCCGCATGCGCGCCTGGTACGACGTGTACGCCCTCGACGGCGTGCGGCGCGAAGACGAGACTGGCGTGCGCGCTTCCCAGGCCCGGGTGGAGGCGCTCATCGCGCGCGAGAAAGCGCGGGGCATCGCGGCCCCGCGCATCGTGCTCGCCGGCTTCTCGCAGGGCGGCGCCATCGCCCTGCAGACGGGGCTCCGCCACGCGGAGCGGCTGGCCGGGATCATGGCGCTCTCCACGTATCTGCCGCTCGCGTCCAGCGTGGCAAAGGAGGCGAGCGCCGCCAATCGCGACGTGCCGATCTTCATGGCGCACGGCGTGTACGACGACCTCATCCCGCTCGCGCGTGCCGCCGCCTCGCGCGACGCGCTCCTCGCCGCCGGCTACCGGGTGGAGTGGCACGAGTACCGTATGCAGCACGCGGTGTGCGCCGAAGAGATCGCCGACATCGCGCGCTGGCTGCGCAATGTGTTGAGCACGCCAGACTGAGACCGGGTCGCCGTCAGGACGCGGCGTCGGCTTCGGGGTGCGAGGACCCGTTTCCCACTCACCAGAAGCGGACAAGGCGCGTTGATGGAGCCCAGCCACCCTCGGTCCGAAGCGGACACCATCCACGTGGTCCGCGCACTCCGAAGCCGACGCCGCGTCCTGACGGACGGTCGTTAGCGGCCCGGGACTGAGAACCAAGCCCGCGAGCGTCTTCCCGTGTGCTTCCTGACGGTCACCGACTCGAAGGAGAGCGTTCTTCGATCACCAGGCTTTGGACGGCACGGCCGATGGGGCCGTGCGTGTCGAAGAGCTGCGTGTCGGCGAGGCCGACGCCGTGCGGCTGTGGGGTCGTGGTCGCCCGCATGCCGATCCATTCGCCCTCCAGCGGGCGGTGCACGGCCACGGTGAGGTCGGCGTTCACGAAGGTGACGCGCGCGGGGTCGAGCATCGCGCTCACGCCGCTGGCGGAATCGACGGCGAGCAGGATGCGCTGCATCGGCGACGGCGTCTCGTCGGCCAGCAAGGGCAGGCGGCGGCGCATCCAGGCCGTCACGTCGCCCGTGCCGAAGGCCGCGGCCTCCATGCGCGTCTCCATCGCCTGGTGGTAACCGACCGCCTCGTGGAAGAACGGAAACTGAAAGGGCGGCACGCTCTCGGGCGGCGGCAGCATCGACGCCTTTCTCACGGCCGGGATCGGCACCGCTTGCGTGCGAATGAGCAGCGCCACCGCGTGCGCGACAGGCTGCTCGTCCACGAGCAGGATCGCCCGCAGGCGCTGGACCTTCTTTCCTGCGCGCAGCGTGTCCGTTCGCACCGTGAGCGCGGCGATGGGCACGGGGCGCAGCAGGTCCACCGTCATCCGCGCCAGCATGAGTCCGGGCGCGGTGCGCTCGATCGCGCGTGCCATCAGCGCGGCAGGCGGTCCGCCATGCTGGTGGTCGGGGCTCCACGGGCCGCGCGTATGCTCGGTGGCCGCGAAGCGCTCGCCGTCCGCGACGTAGAAAGCTTCAGGCATGCTCGGCCTAGAGGCGGAGGAAGCGGTGGACGCCGTCGGCGCCCACCGTGCACGTCGCGCGGCCCTGCGTTTCCAGGTAGTGCAGGTGGGCGAGCGTCTCGCCGATGGCGAAGCCGAGCTGGTGAACATCGAGGGCGCGGTCGAAGAGCACGGCCATGACCTCCGCCGCCGTTTTCGGCTCGCCGAGGGCGGTGAGCGCGAGCGCCAGCCGCTCGTCGTGGTGTACGCGCAGCGCGTCCAGCCGCGCGGGCAGGCCGCGAAAGGGCAGGCCGTGGGACGGCAGTACCAGCGTGTCGGCGTCCATGGGCTTGAAGCGCTCGAGGGACGCGAGGTAGAGCCGCAGAGGATCGCCGTGCGGCTGATCGGGCCACACGCTCACGTTCGTGGTGATCTTGGGCAGGACCTGGTCCGCCGAGATGAGCACCTCGCCGTCGCGCGCATGCAGGCACGCCTGCTCGGGAGAATGGCCGAAGGTGGTGAGCACCTCCCACTCGCGCCCGCCGATGGACAGCCGGTCGCCGTCGCGCAGGCAGCGGAAGTCGGGCGCCACCGACGGCACCACCTGCGTGTACTGATGGGCGCGCCCGCGCAGCGACTGCAAGCCTTCCTCGCCCACCCCGTGGCGCCGGTAGTAGGTCATGCGCTGCTCGAGCGGCAGCGCGCCCTTCGAGGCCAGGCGCGCCGTGAGCCATTCCGCCTGCGTGCACCACAGATCGACGCCGAAGCGCTCCACGATCCAGTGCGCGTTGCCCATGTGATCGGGATGAAAGTGCGTGACGAAGACGCGCGTGACGGGCTTGCCGTCGAGCTCCTCGTCGAACAGACGCTCCCAGAGGGCGCGCGTGTCGCCGAGGCCGATGCCGGTGTCGACCACGGCCCACCCGCCGTCGTCCTCGAGGAGCCAGAGGGTGATGTGGTCGAGACGGAACGGCAGCGGCATGCGCAGCCAGCGCACGCCGGGGGCGACGTCCGCGGTGCCGCCC
>JBKKCN010000192.1:0-11862 GCA_046712525.1 Candidatus Rokuibacteriota bacterium | reverse complement strand
GGGGCTAGGTGCCGGCGTCCACGCCATCACGCGGACGGCGTCAGGCTCGCCGGCCCGGTGCATCGTGCAGTACGCCGCGCAGGCGAACATCGACCTCATCGTGATGGGCACGCACGGCCGCACCGGCGTTTCCACCGCGCTCCTCGGCAGCGTGGCGGAAGCGGTGGTGCGCCTGGCGCCGTGTCCGGTGCTGACGGTGCCGGCGCGCTTCGCGGCGGCGCCCGTCGCGCAGACGGCAGCGGAGCCGGAGCGGTGCGTCGTGTGCGCGCTGCCTTCGCCGGACCTCATCTGCCACGCATGCCGGGCGATCATCCGCGGCGATGCCATCGTGAAGAACACGACAGCCGAGCGGTCGGGGCGGTGATATAGCGCGCAATGCGGCGCTCTCCGACCGACCGGGCGGGCATTCCACTTGCACCGTTCACAACCGCTGGCGAATGTTCGTCGCGGTGAGGACGAGGAGGACGTCATGAAAGCGCGTCACGTGTATTCGCGCGTCGGGATCGAAGCGGACCTCGAGACGGTGGCCGACGCCCGGCAGGCGACGAGGGCCGTGCTGCAGACGCTGCGCGACCGGCTCACACCCGACGAAGCACGGCAGGCGGCGGCGCAGCTGCCGGCGGAGCTGAAGCGGCTGTGGACGACGGGCGAGCGCGAGGCGCGCCGGCCGCTGAAGCTGCACCGCCGCGAATTCTACGATCGGGTGAAGCGTGCGGCGGACCTGTCCACGCTCCGGAAAGCCGAGCTGGCGACGGACGCCGTCTTCGCCGCACTCAAAGAGCAGCTGTCGGCGGGTGAAGCCGACGACATCCTCACGCAGCTCCCGCGCGACCTGAAATACGTGTGGGTGCACGCATGAACGCGCCCATGAAGACGGTGGAGCAGGAGCCGGAAGCCTTGCTGGTGTTCGTGGACGCCGGCAGCGCCCGCCTCATTCCGCTGGGTCCGGCGGGCGCGGGACAGGAAGTCAGGCTCGAGAGCGAGGTGGACGGCCATCACCGGCAGGGCGGCTGGGCGCTGCGAAGTCCGCTGTAGCACGCAAGCACGCCCCCGGCGCCTGCTACCATTGGAGACGGGCAGGTGCCGTTGACGTGACGTTCGTGTTCGCCGATCTTTCGGGCTATACGGCGCTCACCGAAGCCCACGGCAATGTTCGATCGCGCCCACGGCGGCCCCGTCTGGCCGCGCCGTCCTGTGTGCCGGCAACTCTCACCACATCGGTCCGGCTTTCCAGCGTCTGGCGTTGTTCGCCGCCGACGGCGTTCGGCACGTCGCTACGCCGTGACCAGGTTTCGCACGACGTCGACCAGCACCTGCGCAAGGAGCTCGGGGCGTCGGAGCAACGCGTAGCCCCGCGGACCGAAGATGGCCGACACGTATGCGGGCGCCTCGCGGTCCACCGTGAGGCAGAAGGGCACGAGCCGCTGCAGCCGCGCCTCGATGACGGCCTGCCGGGTGTCCTCGATGCCGTAGCGACCCTCGTACTCGTCGACGTCGTTGGGCTTACCGTCGGACAGGATCAGGAGGAGTCGGTGACGGGCGCCGTGGGCGGCGAGCATCGCGGTCGCATGGCGGATGGCCGCGCCGGTTCGCGTGTAGCGGTCGGGCTCGAGTGCTGCGATACGACGGCGGATCTCGTCGCTCACGGGCTCCTCGAAGGCTTTGATCGTCAGCAGCCGCACCTCTCCCGGCCCGTGTCCGGAGAAGCCCAGGATGGCGTGCTGGTCGCCGAGCGCGTCGAGCGCTTCGAGGAGCACGATCAGCGCCTCCTTCTCGACGTCGATGATCCGGAGGCTGCCGGCGACCCAACTGTCGGTGGAGGCGCTCATGTCGATGAGCAGCGTGATGGCCACATCGCGCCGCGCCGGGCGCTCAGCCACATAGAGGCGATCGTCGTCCGCCTGTCCTGCCCGCCGGTCCGCGAAGCCGGTGACATAGGCCGCGAGATCCATCTCCGCTCCCTCGGTCTGACGGTTCAGTCGCACGCGGCGGGGCCGCAGGCCGTCGAAGCGGCGGCGGACCCGCCGCACCAGCGCGGCGTGGCGCGCCACCACGCCATCGACCCAGTGCCCGGCACCGGCCGGGGCGGTGGCCGGCCACACCACGGCTCCGTGAGTTCGGTAGGCGCCGATGCGATAGTCCCACTCCGGGTAGACGATGCCGGCGCCAGCGGTATGGCGCTCGCCGCCTACCGCCGCCGCCCGCTTCACCGTCCCCGCGTCGCTCTCGAGCACCTCGCGCGGCGCGCCCGGCGTCCGGACCATCCGCGCCTCCGGTAGCTCGGACAGCGAGTCGGCCAGATCCTCGGGCGCGGCCGACGCGTCCTGGTCGGCCGGGCGCTGCAGTCCCATCGGATCCTCGACGCTCTCCATGGGGTCATCCATACGCACCATCCAGGTGCCGGGACTCTCGTCGTCCTCGTCCTCGCCCGCTTGGCGCGCCGCCGGCCGATGCCGCAGCGTGGCGCTCCGAGAGGCGGGGGGTCGCGATGCGGCATCCCCGTGGTCTGTCATGGCTGTGTCGCGGTCAGTGTCCGGGGTGATCGTCAGCTCACCCCACAGGCCGACGGTTGCGACGCCGCGGTAGGGGCCGCCCGTGGTGCGCACGCGGCGGGCGAGGTCCTGGGCCCAAAGGCGCGACGTGGACGGCGTCGCTGTACACGGTAGGCCCGGAGGGACAGTTGCGGGCGCCGCGGCCAGAGCGTCCCGGAGGATGTGCTCGACGGCGCATTCCATGGGCGTCAGCCACTCGAGTGGCGGACGCTCAGCGAGGGCCGCCATTCTGGCTGCGCTCAGGTCGACGATGAGCCCGGGGAAGTCGGCCGCGATCGTCCGGTCGATGGCGACCGCCTCGGCCAGGCAATAGAGATCCCGCTCGAGAGTGTCCGATCGCGCGCGCGGCGCACGCGCAGGAGTTCCGCGCGCCACGCGCGTGGCCTGCTCCACCGCCAGGAGCCGATAGGTGGCGAGGGCGCGGCTCTCGCCGTCTGCGGCGTCGATCTCGCGGGGTAACCAGATCCGGACCCCGTCCGTCGCCGCCGTCGCGATCCGCCGAACGAGATGCCGCGGCGCTCGGCCGACGAGGCGCGCCAGCCACACCGGCGCCGGAGGTGGGTCGGCGGGTAGGATCGTCGTCGCCTCCCCGTAGAGCGCGGCCAGGAAGAGCTCGAGCCGCCGGCGAATCCGGGCGAGCGGCAGCCGCGCTCGTTCGACGGGCGGCGCCGCGCGCCACCAGAGGTCGCGCGCGGCGCGGGTCGCCAGGCGCGCGCCCTCGATGAGCAGACCCTCCGGCTCGGCCATCGCGGGGGCTACCGGATGGCGGCGATCACGTCATGGATCGCGGCGAGCAGATCGGCGTCGTCCGTGAGCGGTGCCGCCACGGCCGTGCGGCACGCCTCCCCGGCAGGTATGCCGCCGGCAATGAGGCGCGCGGCGGCCACGAGAAGGCGGGTGCTCGGCACCTCAGCCAGTCCGCGGTCGCGCAGCTTGCGCAATCGCCCGGCCAGTATGACAAGGTCGGTCGCCGTCGCGTGATCCACGTGGCCCTCGTGGGCAACGATCCTGGTTTCGATCTCGGGCGGCGGGAAATCGAAGTCGAGAGCCACGAAGCGCTGGCGCGTGCTGATCTTGAGATCCTTGAGGACGTGCTGATAGCCCGGATTGTAGGAGACGACGAGCTGGAAGCCGGGCGGCGCCTGCAGGAGCTCGCCGGTCTTGTCGATGGGCAGGAGGCGCCGGTCGTCCGTGAGCGGGTGGATCACGACCACGGTGTCCTGTCGCGCCTCCACGATCTCATCGAGGTAGCAGATCGCGCCTGCGCGTACCGCGCGCGTCAGCGGACCGTCCTGCCAGACCGTCTCGCTCGCGCGCACCAGGTAGCGTCCGACCAGGTCGCTGGCCGAGAGATCGTCGTGACACGCCACGGTCACGAGCGGGCGCTGGAGACGCCATGCCATGTGCTCCACGAAGCGGGTCTTCCCGCACCCGGTCGGCCCCTTGAGCATGACGTGCAGGCCACTTGCGTGGCAGGTCTCGAAGATTGCCACCTCGCGGCTGACGGGGAGGTAAAAGGGCTCGTCGGCGGGGACCGGCCGCACGCCGTCGAGAGCGGCCGGCGCAGCGGGGCGCGCCGCTGCCGGTACCGTCCGATCCATGGGCGTTCCGGTCAGCCCGCGGACGGCGCGGCCGCGGGCTGTTTTTCCGCCGTCGTGGGAGCCTTCACGAGGGGCCCGGCGAGGAAGAAGAAGTCCCAGAGATAAAGCGCGACGCCCGCCACGTAGAGCGCCCCCGTCGCCACGACCATCAGGAAGTGCACCTGGAGCTTCAGCTGCGTCTCGAGGAAGCCGATGCTCAGGATCCGCTCGAGGTAGGTCTGCGTGATGCCAGCGGCGGCGAACGCCATCGTCATCCCGAACATCCCGCCGATCTGCAGCCAGAACGACCAGGCCCCCGCCGCCGTCTCCCGCGAGTCTTCGCTGCGGCCCGTCAGCCCGGGGAGCGCGTACGTGATCATCCCCAGCACGATCATCACGTACGCCCCGAAGAACGCCATGTGCGCGTGCATCGACGTGATGTGCGTGCCGTGCGTCCACTTGTTCACGGCCGGCCACGTGTGGGCGAGGCCGAGGATGCCGGCGCCGAGTGCCGAGAAGACGGCGCTGCCGATCGTCCAGTGCAGCGCCATGGTGTTCGGATGCGTGAAACCGGAGCGCCGCATGGCGTAGTAGGCGTACAACGCCATGGCGAAGAACGAGAAGGGTTCGAGGGCGCTGAAGAAGCCGCCGATGGGCAGCCAGTAGCGGGGGACGCCGATCCAGTAATAGTGGTGGGCGGTGCCGAGGATCCCGGAGATGAATGTGAGGCCGACGATCACGTAGAGCCACTTCTCCATCACCTCACGGTCCACCCCCGAGAGCCGGACGAGGAGGTAAGCGAGGAGCCCGCCCTGGATCATCTCCCAGACGCCTTCGACCCACAGGTGCACCGTCCACCATCGGTAGAAGACGGTCACGGTGTAGTTGTCGAACTCGAAGAGCGCGGGCAGGTACAGGAGGGCCGATAGCGCGAGGCCGGCCACGAGCACGCCCTCGGTCGTCGTGAGCCGGCCACTGGCCCGGATGGTCATGAAGATGTTGTAGAGGAACATCAGCATCACGATGACGATCACGATCTTGAGTGGCCACGGCTGCTCGAGGAGCTTGTTGCCCGCCGTCCAGCGGAAGACATAGCCGATCACGCAGGTGACACCCATCGCCGTCCAGAGGATGAGCTGCAGGTACGCCAGCCGCACGCTGTGGAGCTCGACACGGGACTCTTCGGGCACGACGTAGTAGGTGGCGCCCATGAACGCCGTGAGGAGCCAGACGAGCAGCAGGTTGGTGTGGATGACCTTGGTGACGTCAAACGGCATGAGATTCAGCAACGGGTCGGGCCCCAGGTACTTGGCCGCGGAGAGCAGCCCGAAGACCATCTGGAGGCCGAACAACAGCAGGGCAACCACGAAGTACGGATAGGCGACCCGCTGCGAGTGATACCTCATGCCAGGCTCCCTTTCACTTCAACGTCAGCAGGTACGCCACGATCTGGTCGATCTGCTCGGGCTTCAATGTTTGCCCGTAATCGGACGGCATCAGCGATCGGCCACCGGCGGCGTACGTGGGGCCCTCGAGCACGTGCGCGTTGGGGTCGACGATCGACTCGCGGAGGTACTCGGTGGGACTTTTTGCCTTTCCCTTGTAGCTCGTGCTGCGGATGCGCTCGGCGGCGGTCGCGACCAGGCCCGCCATGGTGGGGCCGACGAGGTTCACGCCGGGAGCGGTCGAATGGCACGCGGCGCACGCCGGTGGAGACGCGTTGAAGGTGACCCGCCCCATCTCTACAGGATCGTTCGAGGCCGCCACCGGCGGCGCGCCACCGAGATTGGCGCCCGGCACGGCGGTGCCCCTCACCAGAATGGGTCGCGGCGGCCAGCCTTGGGTGTCGATGCGGCTCACCCAGGCCATGAACGCGATGACGTCGTCGATCTCCTGGTCGGTGAGGTTCAGGGTGGGCATGAGCCGACCGTCCCGTTGCTCCGAGTAGAACTTCGACGGATCCTTCATGAACGCGCGCAGGTAGGCGGCGCCCCGGTGCGTGGTGATCTGCGTGAGGTCGGGCGCGTAGTAGGCCCCCTCGCCGAGCAGGGTGTGGCAGTTGGTGCAGTTGTACCGGTGCCAGACGTGCTTGCCGGCGATCACCGAGCGGTCGATGGCGGCGGCGTTGGTGAGCTTGGGAAACTGGCGGTGGGTGTCGATCGTGAGGACGAGGAAGATCGCGGCGCTCGCCAGCGTGCCGATGAAGAAGAAGAGGCGCGTTCCGCGCTTGGTCATGACAGACGCTGGCGCGAGGGCAGGCGCTTGGCGTGGCGGATCGTAAACACGGCGACGCCGAGGAACGCGCCGAGACCGCAGAGGGCGCTGGCGATGGCGAGGATGTCAGCGACGGCGGCCAGGCGCAGGTGCGCGGCGAGGAGGGCGAGCGCCGCGCACAGCGCGCCGAGCGTGAGGACGACCAGCACGGCGTTGCCCGTCATACGCCGATCCGGTGAAAGTTAATGATGGCGATCCAGCCCGTGTACAGCGTCGCGACCGCCATCAGCGTGAGGACGAGCCACGCCAGCGCTTTCGCGAGCAGCGAGCTACGGGGCGGGGATGACGTCATCGTCTCTGTCCACGTCGGCTTCATTGTCCATCGGGTGTCAAAGGTGACAACGGGCGTATCGGCGACACGACCTCGAGCCGTTTCATGTCGCCTCCAGCGGAGGGTAGTGCGGCGCCCCGGAGCCTGTCAATAAGGAATGAGACAGTCGGGTATTGAGTTGAGTGAGTGCCGCCGTGCGGCGACGCTTCCCGCGCGCGCTGCTGCCGGCTGGAGCGGACGGCCTCGGGCTGGCCGGCGCCGCTGCGCACGCGCGCGCTCGTCATGGCGTGGCGTCCCCGGTGAGGGGAGGCGGGACCCCGCATCGCGCGAGGCGGTTGTCATCAGGCGAGGCGGTATGACGCCTGTCATAGCGAGCCCCGGGCGACTCACGATATCAATGGGGCCAGACAGTCGGCTGCGGCGACGCACAGCACGGAGGCCGGCCATGCGTGACAGCGCCCTGTGGATCATTCGGGATGAGCACCGCACCCTCACGTCCGTGATCCGGAGCTTGCAGTTTCTTGTCCACGACGCCGCGATGGGTGCGGCGGCGCCGGACTTCGAGTTGTTCACGCTGGTCCTCGATTACATCGAGATGTTTCCCGACCGGTTTCATCACCCCAAGGAGGACGAGCACCTCTTCAAGCGTGTGCGGCTGCGGAGCGCGACTGCGGGGCAGATTCTCGACGCGCTCGAGACGGAGCACCGCCGCGGCGAAGAGCTGACGCGAACCCTGCGCCATCTGCTCGCGCGGTGGCGGCTGCGTGGCCCCGACGCCGCGAAGGTCTTCGCGGGCGCCGTCGACGAGTACGCGGAGTTTCAGTGGGAGCACATGCGCAAGGAAGAAGACGTCGTCATGCCGCTCGCCGAAAAGGTCCTGACGGACGAAGACTGGCAGGCGATTGCCGACGCCTTCGCCGCGAACGCCGACCTCCGCGTCGGCGCGCAGGACAAGCAGGACCTCGAAGCGCTCTTCCGCCTCATCCTCAATCGCGCGCCGGCGCCCATCGGCCTCGCGCAGGCAGGTGAAGCGAGGCGTCGGTCCATCACGACATAACGCCGGCCGTGCAGAAGGAGAGCCCGATGCAGCTCGCTCGCATCAAGACGGATATCGGCACGGCGGTGGCGGCGGCGTGGATCGACGGCGCGGTCATCGAGCTTCCTGCCTCGCAGGAGTCGGCTACAACTACAGGGCGCTCGCCGAGCACGAGGGATTGCCGTTCAACAAGCACCCGGAGCTGTTCGCCAAGCTGCCGGGCTGCGCCGTGGGTCATGAGCACCACCGGCACCTCGCTCGGCATCGGCATCATCAAGAACCCCCGGGTCTTCCTCGAGGCGGGCGACGTGGTCGAGGTGCAGATCGAGGGCTACCCGGCGCTGCGAAACCCGATCCAGTGGGAAAGGGAGTAGCCGGGAGGACTCGGGGTCAGGAGCGCATGGTGGCCCAAAGCACCTCTGCCGGAGCGGCACGTCGAGCCGTGAATGTGTGGGCGGAGCCCCTCAGGAGTGCCGGGACGCGCCTACGAGCATCGAGAACCTCGGTCCCAAGTGTGGGACGCCTCATGCCGGAGGGCTTGCACGCGCCTTGCCTCTCCAAGCGACCGCGTGCCCGGGAAGGAGATCCGCATGGCGATCACGACGCAGGGAAAGGACGACGGAGTGGCGACCATCGCGTGCCCGTACTTGCGGGCGGCCGATGGCGCACGACGGCGGCACCATGTACCCGACCGGCCCGATCTACGCGTTGCGCAAGGCGCGGCTGCGGGCGCCGTCGACGGGCGAGGTGACGTGGTTCTGCACCAACGGCGGCCACCATCGCTGCCCGACGTCCCGCACCTCGCGGCTGACCGCGAGGCCGGGGTCGCTCTGAGCGAGTGGGGCAGCGCCGCCCCGCGGTGCCCCGCCGCCGCCCCACCGGCGGAGGGCGACTGAGACGTTTGTCTCATGACGGTCCCGCTCCAAGGCGCGAAACCCCCAATCCCCGGCTGGCCCCGTTCTCGCATGGACGGCGCCCGGGAGGAGCCGACGATGGCGAACGAGACGCTGACGGTCCTGGACAACCGTACCGGGAAGTCGTACGAGATCAAGATCGCCGCCGGCGCCATTCGCGCCATGGACCTGCGCCAGATCCGGACGGGGCCGGATGATTTCGGCCTCCTGACGTACGATCCGGCCTTCATGAACACGGCGTCCACCCGCAGCACCATCACGTTCATCGACGGCGACCGGGGGATCCTCGAGTACCGCGGCTACCCGATCGAGCAGCTGGCCGAGCAGTCGACGTTCCTCGAGGTCGCCTACCTCCTCATGCGCGGCGAGCTGCCCAACGCGAAGGAGCTCGAGGACTGGACGTGGCAGATCACCCACCACACCTGGGTGCACGAGAACGTCAAGAAGTTCATGGACGGCTTCCACCACGACGCGCACCCGATGAGCATGCTCATCTCGGCCGTCGCCGCCCTCAGCACCTTCTACCCCGACGCCCGGGTGAATCACGACCCCGGCCACCGGGACCTCCAGATCTACCGGCTCATCGCCAAGGTACCGACGCTGGCCGCCTTCGCCTTCCGGCACACGCTGGGGCGGCCGTACGTGTACCCGGACAACGATCTCTCGTACCCCGGCAACTTCCTGAGCATGCTGTACAAGATGACGGAGCTGAAGTACAAGCCCGAGCCCGCGCTCGAGCGCGCGCTCGAGGTCCTGTTCATCTTGCACGCGGACCACGAGCAGAACTGCTCGACCAACGCCATGCGGAGCGTCGGCTCGTCCGGCGTCGATCCGTACTCGGCCGTCGCCGCGGCGGCGGCGGCACTCTACGGGCCCCTCCACGGCGGCGCCAACGAGGCGGTGCTCCGCATGCTGCGCTCCATCGGCTCCATCGGGCGCATCAACGATTTCGTCAAGCAGGTGAAGGCCGGCGAGGCGAAGCTCATGGGCTTCGGCCACCGCGTCTACAAGAACTACGATCCGCGGGCCCGCATCATCAAGCGCATCGCCGACGAGGTCTTCGCGGCGACGCGGCCGAGCCCGCTCCTCGCCCTCGCCCTCGAGCTCGAGCGCATCGCCCTTGAGGACGAGTACTTCGTGAGCCGCAAGCTGTACCCGAACGTCGACTTCTACTCGGGGCTCATCTACGAGGCGATGGGGCTGCCCGTGGAGATGTTCCCGGTGCTCTTCGCCATCCCACGCACGGCCGGGTGGCTCGCGCAGTGGCAGGAGATGATCGGCGACCCCGAGCAGAAGATCGCGCGACCCCGCCAGCTCTACGTCGGCCCCGGCCGGCGCGACTTCGTGCCGATGGGGCGCCGCTCGTGAGCGCGTTCCGCTTCGACCGCGCCCCGCTCCGCGTCTACTGGGAGCTGACTCGCGCCTGCGACCTCGCCTGCCGTCACTGCCGGACCGAGGCCATGCGTGACCCCGGACCCGACGAGCTGCGCACGGAGGAGTGCGAGGCCGTCCTCGACGCGCTCGCCACGGCCGGTGATCCCCTGCCCCACGTCATCTTCACGGGGGGCGATCCGCTGCGGCGTCCCGACCTGATCCACCTCGTCCGCCACGCGAGCGGGCGGGGCCTCGACGTGTCGCTGGCGCCCACGGCCACCCCGCGCCTGACGGCCGACCTCGTCCACGCGCTCAAGACGGCGGGCGTCGCCGCCATGTCGCTCAGCGTCGACGGCCCCACGGCCGCGCAGCACGACGGCCTGCGCGGCGTGCTGAGCTGCTTCGGCTGGACGCTCGCGGCCGCCCAGCACATCGTCGGCGCCGGCATCCCGCTGCAGGTGAACACGCTCGTCAGTGCCGATACCCAGCCCCGCTTGGAGGAGATCGCCACGCTCGTCGCGGGGCTCGGCGCCTCCCGCTGGAGTCTCTTCTTCCTGGTCAACGTGGGGCGCGGCCGCGTGCTGCAGCAGCTCTCGCCGATCGAGTGCGAGCGGACGCTGCGCTGGCTCGCCGTCAACGCCAGCCGGTGGCCGTTCACGGCGACCACGACGGAGGCGCCGCACTACCGGCGCCTCGTCATCCAGCGCATGCACGACGCCGGGTACACCGGCGCGCAGATCAACGCCAGCCCGGCCGCGCGCGCCTTCGGGATGCGGGACGGCAACGGGATCATGTTCATCGCCGCCAACGGCGACGTGACGCCGTCGGGCTTCCTGCCGCTCGTCGCCGGCAACGTCCGCCTCACCGACCCGCTCCGGATCTATCGCGATGGCTCGATCTTCAAGGCCCTCCGCACGCCAGAGCTCTTCAAGGGGCGGTGCGGCATGTGCGGATTCCGGGCCGTCTGTGGCAGCTCGCGCGCCCGTGCCTTCGCCGCCACCGACGACCTGCTGGGGGAGGACCCGCTGTGTGCGTGGGAGCCCGCCGCCGCGGCGGCGGTCTGACGGAGGACAACGACCATGCCGATCGAACCGGAAGACCGGACGCAGGGGACGGGCTCCACGTGCCCGTACCTCGTGGCCGTCGTGGCCGATCGGCTCTGGCTGTACGCGGCGCGTACTGCCGTGGGCGCGGCGGACACCTTCGCGTGCCCGCCCGCGTCACCCGCGTGCGGGTCTGCACCACCTCGGCGTATGTGGCGGGCGGCGGCCATCGCGCAGGTGTGACGCCGGCGGCCCTCGGAGACGGCGACGACGCCCGCGGAGACGGAGGAGATGATGGAAGGGACCGACCGCTTCGCGCCCCATGAGTTGGCGAGCGACGATGAGCTTCATCACCTCCGCCGTGCCGTCGCCGATTTCCAGCCCGATGACGTCGCGCATGCTCTGCTCGAACGGAAACTCGTCGGTAGAGCCGTAGTGGCCGTGGAACAGCAGGCACTGGTGGATCGTCTCCACGCGACCCGCGCCGGCTGACGGCGCTGCAGAAGGAAGAGCCTATGCCAACCGAATTCAGCGTCATCCTCAGAGATGAGCCCGGAACCCTGGCGCGACTCGGCGGCGCGCTCGGCGACGCCGGTGTGAACATCGAGGCGATCGCGGGGAGCAGCCGCGACGGGACGAGCCGTGTCCAGTTCGTCTGCAACGCGCCGGATCGCGCCACCGAGCGCCTCGAGGCCGCCGGCATCCCGTACGCCACGCGCGAGGTGCTCGTGGTGAGGGTCCTCGACGAGCCCGGCATGCTGGGCGACGTCGCCCTCGTCATGTGGAAGGCGGGCATCAACATCGACTCGGTCTACGTC
>JBKKCN010000191.1:0-3238 GCA_046712525.1 Candidatus Rokuibacteriota bacterium | reverse complement strand
TCCTCGTGCAGGGCGGTCACGAAGCGCTCACGCAGGAGGGCGAGGGCGCGCTTGGGGGTGGTCATTGGCCGCGGCCCCGGCCCACGCCTTCGAGGACGGCGATGATGGCGAGGACGCAGGCGGCCTGCACGAGCAGCAGCGCCGCCTCGTGTGGCGTCGAGACCTTCAGCAGCAGCGCGGAGAGGCCCAGCGTGGCCGCGATGAAGAAGATCAGCAGCACGCTCTGCCGCTTCGTCAATCCGAGCGCCTCGAAACGATGGTGCATGTGGTCCTTGCCCGTGTACGCCAGCCATTCATGCAGCGAGTGCACCTTACCGGTGACGATCCGTCCCACACCCACGAACGCGATGTCGAAGAGGGGCACCGCCAGGATAAGCGACGGCGTCAGCAGCGCAACAACGGGATTGTTGTCCGACCATTCTCCCATGACGGCCAATCCCGCAAGCGTGAAGCCGACGAAGCTGGCGCCGGAGTCTCCCAGGAAGATGGTGGCGCCCCCCGGTCGGAAATTGTACGGCAGAAAGCCCACACACGCGCCCACGAGGGCGGCGCCGAGGAACATCAGGTACGGCTGCTGTGTCTGGAGGGCGGCGATGCTGAAGAAGATCCCTGCGATGGCGCCGAGGCCGGCCGCGAGCCCGTCCATGCCGTCGAGAAACTGCAGGGCGTTGGTGACGGTGAGAAACCAGAGCACGGTCAGGACCAGGTTCAGAAACGTGGCCCCCGGCACCGACTGCGGCACCACGTGGAGGACGACGCCGTACAGCATGGCCGCCAGCGCGCCCGCGAGCTGACCCGCGAGCTTGGCCCGCGCGGAGATGTCCATGATGTCGTCGACGATGCCCACCAGCACCACGATGGTGGCGCCCACGGCCACGCCCTTGAGCTCGAGGGAGAACGTGAAGTTGAAGAGCACGGTGGTGGCGAAGGCGGCGTACACCGCGGCCCCGCCCAGGAGCGGCGTGGCCACCGCGTGCACCTTGCGCGCGGCCGGACTGTCGAGCACACCCCACCGCCCCGCGAGCGCCCGCACGATCGGCACCGCGAACGCCGCCGTCGCGAATGCGAGCAGCGCCAGGTGGATCCACCGCAGATGCCACGCGCCAAACCACTCGCGCACGCCCGGGATGAAGAACGCGAGCAGGAGCGCGGACCGGACAAGCCACAGGGCAGGCGCCGCCGTCCACGCACGCGGGGGCGCGGCGGCGGTGGCCGGCGGCACCCGGCTCACGCGAGCGCCTTGGCGAGGGCGGCCGCCACCGCGTCCACGTCCGCGTCGGCGAGGGCCGGATAGCACGGGATCGACAAGGACTGCGCCCACAGCCGGTCCGCCTCCGGAAAGCCCGCGCGGCCGAGCGCGCGGTGGGCGGGACGAAAGACCGGGCGGCGCGCGGCGACGCCGCGCTCGGCGAGCGCCGCCTGCACCGCGTCCACGGAGCCGTCCACCGTGATGACGAAGCGGTGGTAGACGTGACGCTCGCCCGCGGGGGGCGGCGTGCGGCACCGCAACCCGCGCAGCCGCTCGCGGTAGCGGTCGGCGATGGCGCGCCGGCGCGCGATGAAGTGGTCGAGGCGCGCGAGCTGGCCGCGTCCCAGTGCTGCCTGCATGTCGGTCATCTTCGCGTTGACACGGGGCGCGAGGTCGTCGCGCTCATCGTACTGCCGGGCCTCTCGCACGCGCGCCACGAGCGCGGCGGGCCCCGCCACCACGCCCCCCTCGCCCGTGGTCATCATCTTCGTGGCATAGAACGAGCCCACCGCGAGCGCGCCCGCCGCGCCCGCGGGCCGGCCGTGAATGGCGCCGCCGAGCGCCTGCGCGCAATCCTCCACGATGGGCACACCGAGGGCGGCGAAGGCGCCCACGTCGGTGACGAGGCCGAAGGCGTGCGGCACGATGGCGCAGCGCGTGCGCGCGGTGAGGCGGCGGCGCGCGTCCACCGGCGACAGCGAGCCCGTCTCCGGATCGGCGTCGCCGAGCACCGGCACCGCGCCGCAGCGGGTGACCGCCTGGTAGAGGGCGTCGCACACGTAGCTGGGGATGATCACCTCGTCGTCGCGCCCCACGCCGAGGGCGCGCAGCGCCAGCTCGAGGGCGGCGGTGCCGGAGCCGACCGCCGCCGCCGCCGCAGTGCCGAAGCGCGGCGCCAGCTCGGCTTCGAAGGCGTCCACCTCGGAGCCCTGGGCCACGAAGCCGGAGCGGATCGTGCGCGCCACCCGCTCCGCGTCGTCGTCGTCGAGCGTGGGGCGCGCGTGGGCGATCAAAGATTCAGGAGCAGACGCACGGACTGAAACGCCTCCGCGTACTTCACGCGCGCCTGGATGCCGCGGAAGTTGGCGGACGACACCGCGAGCTCCAGGATGGAGAGGTCCTCGATGTTCGTCTTCGCCACCTGCGAGCGGTGCGCCTCCAGGCAGGCGAGCTTCTTGTCGAGCACCTTCTCGATGTCGGTGGAGCAGTTGGGGGCGAAGTTCTGCGTGGTGGGCCCCTCGTAGAGCAGGAAGTTGGGGACGTAGCGGGTGGCCGACATGGCGGCCTGTCCGAGGTTGCGGTGGTCCTGGTGCGTGTCATCGGGATTGTGGACGAAGATCATGCGCGGCTGCACCTGGCGGATGACCGTCTCCAGCTTCACGATGAGATCGCGGTTGAGGGGCAGCTCCGTGTCGGGATAGTCGCCCCAGAACACCTCACGGGCGCCGATGATCAGCGCGGAGTCGTGCTGCTCGCGCCGTCGCTCGGCGCCGTCGCCCCCGAGGGCGCCGTCGGAGGCGACGAACATGTACACCGCGTGCCCGCGCTCGGCGTACTTGATGAGCATGCCGCCGCAGCCGTACTCGATGTCGTCGGGATGCGCGCCGATGGCGAGGACGTTCACTCAGGTCGCTCGCGGCGCGGCAGGCAGGCGGGACCACGAGCTGCCGCCAAGGAGGATACGAAGCGCGTCATCGCCGTGAGTCAATAATAAGTCGAGGGCCGACAAAAGCGGCACGAAATCCCCGTGCGGCTGCGCGTACACGGGATGCTCGTAGGTCTGTGTCAACACGGAGATTCCCGCCTCCGTGAAGCGCGTCATATCCATGTAGAGACCGCCGTCGCGCCCGGCCAGGTACGTGTCGGCGCCGACCGCGCGGCAGAGCGCCACGAGACGGCCGGTGGCGTCGCCCTCGCTCACGCCGAGCGCGGAGGCGCGGCGCGCGGGCACGGTGATGCCCACCGCGCGCGCCAGCCATTGAGCACTCG
>JBKKCN010000190.1:0-15828 GCA_046712525.1 Candidatus Rokuibacteriota bacterium | reverse complement strand
CCGTGCAGCGGGCCCTTGAGGGCGCCGATGGCGGAGGTGATGGCGGAGTGCAGGTCGGAGAGCGTGGCCGCCGTCACCCGCGCCGCGAAGGTGGAGGCATTGAACTCGTGATCGGCGTGCAGGATGAGCGCGACGTCGAAGGTCTTGGTGGCCAGCTCCGTGGGCTTCTTGCCGCTCATCATGGAGAGGAAGTTCGCCGCCAGGCTGAGCTTCGGGTTGGGCGCCACCACGGGCTTGCCACGACGGATGCGCTCCCACGCCGCCACCAGCGTCGGTATCTGCGCGGTGAGGCGGATCGCCTTGCGCAGCGTCGCTTCCCGCGAATTGTCGGCGGCGTCGGGATCGAAGGCGGACAGCGCCGACACGCCAGTGCGCAGCACTTCCATGGGCGTGGTCCTCTTCGGCAGCGTGCGCAGCAGCGCGATGAGCTTGGGCGGCAGCTTGCGATTGGCGGTGGCCGACAGCGCCTTCACGAAGGTGTCGAGCTCTTTCTTCGTGGGCAGGCTGCCGTGCCACAGCAGGTAGACGACCTCCTCGAAGTTGGACTGGGCGGCGAGGTCATCGACGTCGAAGCCGCGGTAGACCAGCCGCCCTTCGCGGCCGTCGATGAAGCAAATGTCCGATGTCGAGACGACGACATCCTCGAGGCCGCCTTTGCTGGGGGTACTCATGGTGGTCTACTCTCCTCGGGGGCTGTGGTCGCGACGAAGTGCTTTTATCGACCGCGATACTCGCAAACTTCCCAATGATTTGCAAGATGCAGCCCCCAAGACGCGTCCACCGGGGTGCCACACGCATCGCGACCGGTCGGGCCTGGCGTCGTCCGTCACTCGATCACCTCGTGCGCCCGCTGCAGCAGCGAGGGCGGAATGGTGAGGCCGAGCGCCTTCGCGGTTTTGAGGTTGATCACCAGCTCGAACTTCGTTGGCTGCTCGATTGGCAGGTCGGCCGGCCTGGCACCTCTCAGGATCTTGTCCACGTAGGTCGCGGCCCGGCGATACAGCTCCGGCCAGTCCGGCCCATACGCCATGAGACCGCCCGCATCGACGAACTCCCGAAATCCATAGATTGCCGGTAGCTGGTACTTCACGGACAGCTCCACGATCTGCTTGCGGTGGGACGTAAAGATCACGTCGTCGAGCTGAATGAGGGCGCCGGCGCCGCGCGCCTCCTTGAACGCGCGCTCGAAGTCTCCGGCGTCGCGGACCGTCAGGAACTGCAGCGGGACCCCGAGCGCGCGCGCGGCAAGCTCGGCTTGCCTGATGTATTCGGCGTTCCCCGGATTCGTTTGGTGGGAGAGGACCGCCACGCGCGAGAGCCTCGGCACGGTCTCCCGGAGCAGCTCCAGCCGCTTGCCCATCAGATCAGCGTGGGTCCCTGCGAAGCCAGTTACGTTGCCTCCTGGCCGGGCGAGACTCGCGACCAATCCCGTCGCCACGGGATCGATCGAGGCCACAAAAATGATGGGGATCGTGCTCGTGGCACGCTTTGCCACCGGAACCGGCGGTGTCCCTGAGGCGATCATCACGTCGACCTTGCGGCGTACCAGCTCGGTCGCCGCGTCGAGAAGCTGATCCGCGCTACTCGCCAACCCGTAATCGAGCGTGATGTTCTGGCCCTCGACGTACCCCAGCTCGCGCAGGCCTTGCCGGAAGCCCTCGATGAACGTCTTGGGCGGTGGACCGTTGCGGAGGAACCCGATGCGATAGACCTTCTCGGTCTGCTGCGCCCCGGCGGCAAGCGGAGCAGCAAGCGCGCCGGCCAGCGAGGTCAGCAGGAAGCGGCGGCGGTCCATTTCGGGACGGTACGGCCGATACGGCAGCAGGTCAATGAGGAATCCGACTGATGCTGCTGCTACATGAAAATGTCCGGGGGTAACTGCTACGTGAAAAGGTCCTCCTTCTATGGAGACCTTCACGATGAGCCGGAAGGAGCTGCATCGCCCCGGGCTAGTGAAAGCGGCCTGTGCGGGACGGATCACCACGCGGCAGCTGGCCGAGGCGCTGCGGCTGAGCCTGCGCCAGGCGCGCCGGTTGAAGCGGCGCTTCGAGGCCGCCGGGGCCGCCGCCCTTACGCACCGCAGTCGAGGGCGGCCCTCGCCGCGACGCTTGGCCCCCGCCACGCGGCAGGAGGTCATGCGCTTGATGACAACGGTCTATGACGGCGGCGGACATTTTCATTGACCAGCGACACGAGGAGGCCAGGTCACAGCGGACGAGCATGCTTGGAGCGACCACGGCACCGAATGGCACACACGAGCCAACGAGTTAAGCGATAATCACTTTCTTTCGTCTAGGAACGCGGACGCTTCAACGCCGATGCCCGTCACCGACTTCTACGATCGCCATCCCATCAGCGAAGCGCAGGTGCTGGACGCCGTGCGGCGCCGGCGCGGCCATGCGCAGGGCGCGCTCACCCCCGAGGACCTGTTCCCCTTCGACCAGGACCACTACGGGGGCCTCGCCGCCGTGGATACCCTCGCGCGGCTGGCCGGGATCACCGCGCGCTCGCGCGTTCTCGATCTCTGCGCCGGCCTGGGCGGCCCCGCCCGCTTCGTGGCCTCCCGGCGCCTCTGCCGCGTGGTGGCCCTCGAGCTCAACGCCGGCCGTGCCACCGGCGCCCGCCGTCTGAGCGGGCTCGTGGGGCTGGGCCGGCAGGTCCGCGTGGTGCGCGCCGATGCCACCACCCTGCCGTTCGCCGCGTCCGTCTTCGACGCTTGCCTCAGCCAGGAAGGGTTGTTGCACATCGGCGACAAGCGCGCGGTGCTGCACGAGGCCCATCGCGTGCTGGCGCCCGGCGCCCGCCTCGCGTTCACGGATTGGATCGCCCACCCGTCACTCGGAGACGGCGAGCGGCGCCGGCTGTGGGAGTGGATGGCGGCCACCACGGTGCAGACGCTGGACGGGTACCGGTCTCTCCTCGGGCAGAGCGGCTTCCGTGCCGTGGAGGCGGAGGACCTCATGGATGTGTGGCGGCCGATCCTCAGGGAACGTCTACAGATGTTTCGGGGCATGCGCGATGACACGGTGGCGCGCCTGGGTGAGCATCGCTACCGCGAGTACGACCAGCTCTACACGTTCTTCGTCGGTCTCGTGGAGGCAGGAAAGCTGGGCGGCGGCCGCTTCACCGCCACTCGCTAAGTCCATCACGGCTCAGCACGTCAGGCCCCACACGCAGCTGGAGAAGAGCGGAAACGTGGTCACCACGATGGCGGCGGCGAGGAGAATGAACAACATCACCCACACCGAGGGCATGTGGAGGACACCAAGCCTCCGGCCCATCGCCGTGCGCGGCCCGATGCCGTCGGGCCGACCCACGAGCGCGCCCATGAGCGCACGCAGCCGCGCGTGCTCGGTGGGCGAGAACTGCTGGAACTGCAAGCCGACAGCGTCGGGCGGTGTCGAGCGCACAAGCGCGACATCGATGACGATCGGCATGGGGGCGCGCGGCAGGTGGAAGGAGAGGCGCAGCGTATCGCCGCTGGTGAGCGGCGTCTGGGTGCGCATGGTGCACCCGCCCAGCGAGAGATTGCTGATCTCGCCCTCGCCCGACTGGTGATGGCCGACAAAGGTCGCCGGTAGCCGCACGGGAACGCGCTCGTACTCGCGCCGGTCCACCGACGCGCGCCTGAAGCGCCGGGCCGAGCGCGCGCGAAAGCGCCGCCCGCACCCCTGGCAGCGGAAGGGATAGACACCGACCACGCTCACGAGGCGCTCGCAGACACCGGCACGGCGGCACCGCCGCGTCTCATGCTGGCCGCACTGGGGGCACGCCGGCGCTAGCGCAACCGTCGCAGGAGGTCTCCCAGACCCTTCTCCACGCTCTTGGGATCGCCGAGCAGGGCGGACGGCAGCACGCGGATCGACGGCGACGACGACGTTCCGGTCACCTTCGCCTTCATCTCGTTCTTGCCGGTGCTGATCACCATGTCGAGGTTCATGCGCCCGCTGCCGAGCGCATACTCCCCTGCCAGCCCGACCTTCATCGCGCGGCTGGTGTAGAGCAGGTCCCGCGTGGTCACCACGCCGTTCGTCACCTGGTACGTGCCCGCGATGGAGTCGAATTCGAGCGGCGAGTTGCCCAGGTCGCGCGGCAGCTCGGAGCTGAGCAGCGAGGAGATGGCGCCGCCCAGCCTCACCACGCCCCCCACGAGCGCGAGCGCCTGCGAGCCCACCACCTTGCCGGGGCCGATGCGCAGCTGCCCCGGACCCGTGAGCGTATTCCACACGTCGGTGGCGCTGAACGCGAGGGAGCCCGTGAGGTCCATCGGCCCCGTCACCGCGTAGCCCTGGCACAAGAAGTCGACGAGGACCTTGTCGAGTGGAAGAGCCTTGATGCCGAGGTCGGACATCTGCACCCGCACTCCGCCGCCGAGCGTCACGACCATCGCCGTGGTGATGGTACCGTCGCCGATCGACGTCGTGAGCGGACGCCCGAGGAGCCGGCCGTCGCCGTAGGCCGCGTTCAACTTGACGGCGGGAATGGCCAGCGTGCGCCGCTTCGGCTCGGGGCACTGCGGGTTCACCTGCGTCACGGTCAGCTTCGACAGCTCGATGTCGCCGGAGGCGTTGGGGGCTCCGACCGTGCCCCCCACGGCGAGCGTGCCCTTGATACCGCCCCCGATCGTGGCCTTCTCTCCGGCCGTCGCCTTTGTGAGCTCGGTAATGTCCTTGCCGTCCACCGTCACCTTGGCGCGTACCGCGGCATCCATGAGGTTGCGGGCAGCACCGACTGCGATGACGCCGTCGGAGACCTTGACGGAGACATCGCCCGGCTTCACGCGGGCCTCACCCTTGAACGTGATCTGGGAGCCGACGCCGGCGAGCGTGAGGTCCAGGTCCTCCACGTAGTAGCGCGTGCGCGCGTCGCCAGCGCCCGCCACCACGTACGTCAACACCCCATCGTCGATGCTCACGCGTGAGCCGAGCATGGCGGCGCCCGCCGTGGCCGGCGGTCCACCGCTGCGCGGCGTTCGCCCCGCCGGCCGCGGCTCACCGGGGGGGCCGAGGGTGGCGATGTTCATCCGTCCGTCCCGCTGGGTGATCACCGTGATGTGCGGCTTCTTCAGGGAGATGTCGCCCAGCTCCACGCGCCCGCCGAGCAGCGGCCACAGCTTGAGACGAATGAGGCCGGTGTCGAGGCGCAGGAAGGGTTCAGTACCGAAGGCGGGATCTTCGGCGATCTCCACACCGTGCAGCTCCACGGCGGGCAGCGGCAGCACGGCAACGGACATCGATCGGAACTTGACGGGACGGCCCAGGGCCTGCGAGGCGTTGGTGGCGATCATCGCCTGGATGCGAGGCAGGTCGACGAGGTAAGGGACGGCGAGCAGGGCGGCGATCGCCAGCACGACGATCGCCGCCAGTCCGCCGATGATCCAGGTGCGCTTCGAGCGCGACGGCGTCGTCTACCCCAGCTGGATCGCGGACAGCTTCCACGCGTTCGGGCCCACGGGACGGGCGAACGTCCAGAACTCCCGGAAGGACTCCGTCGCCGTGTTCGAGCCGGCCACGACACGCCCGCTGCCGTCATCCACCGTGTAATCGAGCAAGGTGCCCTCCAGGTACACGGTCACGTAATCCTGGCCGCTCTCCTGCCACGCTTCCGTGACGTCCGCGCGCTGCACGTCGATCCGCTCGAGGCGGTTCGTCTGCCGCGTGGCGCGCAGCTGGTCGCACTGGTTCTGCAGCTCGGTGTACATCCGCGACGTGAGCCGGCCCGCCACCGGCGCCATGTTGTTGGCCATGACGGCGCCCTGCACGCTCGTGAAGCTCTCACGGCCGAGCTGCGCGATAGTGGCCACGTCGAATGCGGGGTCCATCTGCCGGATGTGCGCGATGCCGCGGTCGAGGTCCGAAACGTCTGCCGGCATCTCCATCGTCGCCGTGCCGCCAATACCGGTGCCGCCCGCCGGCGCGCTGGTGCCGTAGGCAGAGCCTGCCGTCGCGTACGCTGGCTGCTGGGCTGCGCGGCGCGACTTCATGAACCGGTAGAGCAGGAAGAGCCCGCCACCGATGAGAAGGATCTCCAGCATCCCGATGCCGCCGCCGAAGCCACCGCCCATGCCGCCCATGCCGCCGAAGAGCATGCTGCCGAGGAGGCCGCCGAGGGCGAAGCCCGCGATGCCGCTCATGAGCCCGCCGCCGAACATACCGCCGGGGCGCTGCGCCATCGTCGGCGACGCCGGCTGGTTGCGCAAAGTCGAAGGGCTCGACGGGTTGGACGGCGACGTGGGGGACGGACGCGCCGGCGACGAGTAGGAGCGGGAGCCGCGGCTGCCGCCGCTGCCTGCGCGGGCCCACGCATCGGAGATCTGCATCGACAGGCCGGCGATCATCACGAGGGCCATCACGATCAGGATACGGCGCTGCTTCATGGGTACCACCTCCACCCGTGATTGTAGCGCCGAACGACGCGCTGAGGCGAACTACCGCTGCTCGATGGCCGCCAGCCTCCAGGCGTAGGGGCCCATGGGCCGGGTGAACGTCCAGTGCTGCGCCACACGCGTGGGCGTGGTCTTCGAGCCCAGGACGACGGCGCCCGCGCCGTCGGTGGTGTAGTCGACGAGTCGGCTCACGACGTGGACGGTCGCGAAATCCTGGCCCCGCTCCTGCCACAGCTCGGCGAGTCGCGCGGAGTCGATCTCCAGGCGCTCCACGTGCCGGAAGCGGCGGGCGGCCTTGAGAGCGGAGGCCTGCCCCTTCAGCTCCGCGTACATCTCCGGCGTGAGGCGGCTGCGAATATTGCCGGCTTCGCGCATCACGAGCGCCGTGTGCACGAGGCGGAAACACTCCGCGGCGGCACGCTCGACGGCCTCGGGGTAGAAGTCACGGTCGCTCTTGCGCGTGTCGCCGATCGCGCGCGGCAGGTCGGAGGCGCCTTCGGGCGCGTGCAGCTCGGCCGGCGCGAGGACGATCGGCGTGGTCGCTCTCCACCGCCGTGCGCCCTCATCGATGATGGGTTGAGGTGCGGGGCGCTGCGCCTTGCGAGCGAGCAAAAACGAGGTGGCGCCGACGAGGACGAGGTCGAGCATTCCCAGGCTCATGGGCAGGACATTGAGCAAGGCATGTACCAGACGCACGTGATGTCACGCAAGCAACCGTCGCGAAAGACGTTTCCGGCCAGCCCCGCCCACGGGTACGTCGCGCCCGGCTCCTCGTTAGCCAGCGCCCGGCCAGAAACTAGCCGCGCGCCCGAAGGTCTTTCTTGAGGATTTTGCCGGTAGGGTTCTTGGGTAGCCCCTCGACGAACTCGATCGCCTCCGGGACCTTGTACGTCGCGATGGAGGCGCGACACATGTCGCGCAGCTCGTCGGCGCTCACGCGCGCGCCTGCGTGGAGCACCACGAAGGCCTTGACGGCCTCGCCGCGCACGGGGTCAGGCACGCCGATGACGGCGGCCTCCTTCACTGCCTCGTGGCGGAACAGCACTTCTTCGACCTCTCGCGGAAACACCTTGAAGCCGGAGACGTTGATCATGTCCTTCACGCGGTCCACGAGAAAGTAATACCCGTCGCCGTCGCGATGGCCGATGTCCCCCGAGTGCAGCCAGCCGTCGTGAATCGCCTCCGCCGTCGCGGCCGGATTGCCGAAGTAGCCCTTCATCACGTTGGGCCCCTTGATGAGGATCTCGCCCAGCTCACCGTCGGCGACCTCCGCACCGGCAGGATCGACGATCTTCATCTCCACGTTCTCGATGGGCGTGCCCACCGAGCCGGGACGGACGGCGACGTCGTGGTTATACGAGGCGAAGGGCGAGCATTCCGTGAGCCCGTAGCCCTGGTGGATCCAGTGGCCGTAGCGCTCGTGCCAGCGGCGCTCCACGTCCAGCGGCAGCGTGGCCGCCGCCGAGAAGCAGAGGCGCAGCGATCCCACCTCGAGGCCCTTGTCCTGCGACAGGAAGAGGATATACATGGTCGGCACCGCGTAGAGCAGCGTGATGCGGTGACGGCTGAGCGCGGCGACGAACTCGGCGGTCACGAAGCGCTCGTGGAGCACGAGCAGGCCTCCCGCGGTCACGAGCGCGTTGAGGATGAAATTCTGTCCGAAGCAGTGGAACATCGGCAGCGCGCACAGCCCGCGGTCGTCCGGCGTCATCTTCAGGTGGTGCACCGTCGCGTACGTGTTGGACACGATGTTGGCGTGCGTGAGCATCACGCCCTTGGGGCGTCCCGTCGTCGCCGACGTATAGAGGATGGCGGCCGTCTCCTCGCGGTCGCAGTCCACCGCGCGCAGGGGCGCTGCCCGCAAGTCATCGAGGTCGGCAGCGTCGATGAGATGGCGGACGGAGGGAATACGCCCGCGGGCAGGGAGATTGGCGGCGAGGTCCTGGGTCGTGACCACGGCACTCGCCGCGGCATCGGCCACGATGTACTCGATCTCGTCCGCCTTGTAGGTGACGTTGAGCGAGAGCGGCACCAGCCCCAGCTTCTGCGCGGCGTAGTAGACGAGCACGAACTCCGGGCGGTTGGGCAGGTGCAGGCCGATGCGCTCCCCCGCCCGCAGGCCGAGGGCGGCGAAGCCCCCCGCGAGCGCCGATACCTCGTCGTCGAGCGCCTTGTACGTCCAGCTGCGGTCACCTGCTACCAGAGCGGTCCGCGCCGGAAAGTAGAGCGCGGACCGCTCGAGGAGCCGGGCGACGTTCATGGAATGAGGAGCACCTTGCCCGTGGTCTTGCGACCTTCCAGCGCGCGGTGCGCTTCGGCGGCATCCTTCAGCGGGAACTCGAACTCGATCCGGAGCTTGAGCTTGCCCTCCTTGATCCAGTTCCCGATGTCGGTCGCCCGCTGCACCAGCTCGGCGCGGGTGATGATGTGGTGATTGAGGCTGGGGCGCGTGAGGAAGAGCGATCCCTTGACGTTGAGGATCTGCGGATCGAAGGCGCCGATGGGGCCGCTCGCGGCGCCGTAGAGCACCATCATGCCGCGTGGGGCCAGACAGTTGAAGCCCTTCTCGAAGGTGGTCTTGCCCACACCGTCATAGACGACCTGAAGCAGCTTGCCATCGGTGAGGCGCTTGACCTCCGCTTCGAAGTCCTGCTTGGAGTACAGGATGACCTCGTCGGCGCCTGCGTCGCGCGCGAGCTTGGCCTTCTCGTCGGTGGACACGGTGCCGATGACCCGCGCGCCGCGCATCTTCGCGATCTGGCAGAGCAGCAGCCCCACCCCGCCCGCCGCCGCGTGCACGAGGCAGGTGTCGCCCTTCTTGAGCGGATACGTGGACGTCGCCAGGTAGTGCGCGGTCATCCCCTGCAGCATCATCGCCGCGCCCTGCTTGGTGGTCAGCCCCGCCGGCAGCACCACGAGCCGCGCCGCCGGCACCACCGCATACTCCGCATACGCGCCGGGCACGCCGGTGTAGGCGACCTTGTCACCCACCTTCACGTCTGTTGTACCGGGACCGACGGCGCTGACGGTGCCGCCCGCTTCCAGGCCCAGCGTCAGCGGGTACTCGGCCTTGTACTGTCCCGTGCGGAAGTAGACGTCGATGTAGTTGAGGCCGGCGGCGTCGATCTTGACGAGCGCCTCCCCCGCCTTGGGTGTGGGCTGCGGGATGTCGTCGAGCTTCATCGCTTCAGGACCGCCGGGCGTGTGAACGCGGATGGCTTTCATCGGATTCCTCCTGGAAGAGTGGGCCGCCTGCGACGTGAAAGCGGAATTATAGCACCGGGCTCGTAACCCCTTCCTGCCCAAGCCGGCCGCGCAGCCAGGCCCACATCGCGAAGCATTCGAGGGCGAAGGGTGGAAAGCCGAGGTAGCCGAGCACGGGCATCTCGAAGAGCTTCACCGATCCCAGGTACGGCACCGTGTAGGTCCACTTGGTGACCGCCCAGTAGTTCCAGAACTCCCACAGTACGCCGCACACGAGCCCGGACGCGAGCAGCGCCAGCACGAGGGAGACGTCGCCGAGAGCGAGGGCGGCGAGCCACGAGCGATACCCGCGCCGGTAGTTGATGGGCTCCAGCACGAGCACCCAGCCCGTCCACACGAGCGGCACCAGCCAGGGTGAGGGCGCGAGCAGCGGCAACGTCACCGCCACCACCCCGAGCGCGATCGACGTGTTCAGCAGCGCCGGCGTCGGGTGCCACGGGCTCACGCGGGCGCCGCGGAAACGTGTGCGGAAGGCGGCGGCGGTGAGGAAGAGGGCCGGGAAAATGGTGGCGAACGCCCAATCGTACCCGACGCGACGCAGCCACGGGTTGGGCTCCATGTCGTGGTACTGCCACCACATGCCGAGCGCGTTCACGCCGCCCCGCCAGAAGCGCGGCGCGTTGTACCACTCGAAGAGCCACCAGCAGAGGACGGAAGCGAGAGCAATGAGGACACCGTCCACGCGATGGGTCGTGAGGTACGAGCGGCCGGTGAGCCGGGCCACGACGGCGTCCGCGGAGAGCACGTACCCCGTCCACACGATGGGCGTGAACCAGCGGCCCACCCAGGGATGGCCGGCAAACAACAAGGCCTCGGCGCCGAGGATGACGCCGAGGCCCAGCCAGCCGTGTCGCTTCACTGAACGGGGGGCCTCGAAGGGCCCCCCAAGCCCCACGACGCTCGGCAGCGCCCCGGCAAAGCCGTGGCGCTCCTCGACATCACGCCTTCAGCAGGGAGCGGATCTCTTTCACCACGCCGCCGCGCCAGTCCGTGTACCGCTCGGCGCGGAGGGCGCGGCGCACCTCGAGCATCTTCTTCTCGATCTCCTCCGTCTGCTCCTTGGGCCGCTCGAGAAAACGCGCGACCTCCGTCATGCTCTCGTCGAAGAAGGCGAAGACGGGGATGGAGCGGAACATCCCCTGGTTCAGGTACTGGTCCATGAGGTCGGGGTTCTTGTCGCGCAGGAAGACGCGCAGCTCGATGTTGGGGTTGCCCTCCACCATCTTGGCGAGCACGGGCACGTTGTAGAGAGCGTCGCCACACCAGTCCTCGGTGATGACCATCACCTTCAGCTTCTTGCCCAGCTTCGCGAGGGCCGCCTTGTCCTCGTCGGGGATCTTGATCTCGCCGAGGAACTGCATGAACTTGTCCTTGTTGGTGCCCATCTGGTCGCAGTACTGCTGGAACGTCATGCCCTGCGCGAACCGCTCCTTCGTGATCATGGCTCCTCCTCTCAGCGCATCGCGGAAAGGTCGATGTGGAAGCGGCTCACCTCGCGGCCGTCGCCATCGGCGACCACGAGCGCGACCTTCGCCGCCTCCGTGAGGTCATGCGTGGAAAATCCGTACACGCAGCGAGCGACGTAGGCGCCGTCCTCCTGGCGCGCCGCCGTCCGCTCGTTCTGCACGAAGGCGGGCTTGATCACGCGTGTGCCCGCCACCAGGCGCGGCGCGTAGAAACGCGCGAAGCTCTCGTGGCGGCCGCGCAGGTGCACCCACAGGACGAGCCGGTTCCCTTCCTGCCGGAGCAGCCGGTCGGGCTCGGAGGGCTTGAGCGGCTCGTTCTTGAAGGCGGCGTTGCGGGCGGCGACGGCGAGGCGGTGGAAGGGGGTGAGCACGGTGACGCCCTCGGAGCCGCCGTTGCTCACCCGCCATTCCGCGTCGAAGGACTCCTCGCTGATGCTGCCCGCACCCACGCGCATCGCTTCCTTCTTCTGTGCCTCGCTCAGCGTGAACGCCGCCGCATGGGCGGCGACCGGCGCCAGGGCGAGGAGGGCGAAGACGAGCAGCGCATGCCTCAAGGCTTGCCGCCCACCACCACGCGGTTGAAGGTGTCCGGCACGAAGAATGTCATGGCCACTCGCTGCACGTCGGCCGCGGTCACCCGCGCGATGTTCTGTTTGTAGCGGTCGGCGTAGTCCAGTCCCAGTCCCTGCTCTTCGATGGCCACCAGGAAGTCGGCGACCTTCGCCGAGGTGTCCAGGCGCAGGGGAAAGCTGCCCACGAGGTAATCCTTGGCCAGCGCGATCTCACGATCGCTCACGGGCTCGCGGCCCATGCGCGCCAGCTCCTCGCGCATGATGTCGATGACCTTCGGGACTTCCGCCACCCGCGTTGCTCCCCCCGCGACGAACGAGGACCCGTACTTCGACGGCGACACGTAGGTGTACACGGAGTAGGCGAGCCCACCTTCGTCGCGTACGCGTCCATAGAGGCGTGACGCGGAGCCCCCGCCTAGTACATAGGAGGCGACCACGAGGGGGAAGTAGTCGGGATCTGTCTGGCGGAGGGCCTGGCGGCCGAGCAGGATGGTGGCCTGCGTGAGGTCCTTGGGGATGTTCACCGACTGCGGCGGCGGTCCCGGCGCGGCGGCAGCGACGGTGGCGGCAGGGACTGCCGGTCGCGGCCATGCTCCGAAGCGTGCCACGACTTCACGCCGAGCCTCGTCCACCGTCACCGCGCCCACCACTGCGATGATCGTGGTGTCCGGGCGCACGCGCTCACCATAGAACTTCACGACGTCGTCACGCGTGAGCTTGCCCACCGACTCCACCGTGCCTTCCGGCGGACGGCCGTAGGGATGGTTGGCGAAGACGAGGCGCGCGAGCGCGCGACCGGCCACCGTGCCCGGATCCTCCTCCGAGCGCTTGATTCCCGCCTGGATCTGCGCCGCGCGGCGCTTGAGCTCGGCTTCTGGAAACGCCGGCGTCAGCACCACCTCGGCGAGCAGATCGAGGCCGAGGGCGAGATCGCGCTTGAGGATGGCCAGCGATGCCGTCAGGCCCTCGCGGCCCGCGCCGGCCTCGAGGCTCCCTCCCACGAACTCGATCGCCGAGTCCAGCTCAGGCCCCGTCCGCTTCGCGGTGCCGCGGGTGAGAAGGGCCCCCGTGAGGTTGGCGAGACCGTCGCGATCAGGCGGATCGAACACGGCCCCCGCGCGGGTAAAGACACGCACGGCCACGATGGGCACCGCGGGACGCTCCGCGACGAGCAGCACGATGCCGTTCGCCAGGATCTCACGATGGGCGAGCGGTGCCGCGGCCGCCGGTGCCGGAGTCGTCAGCGCGAGCAAGATGAACAGAACGAGGAGTCGTGTCATGGTCTTCATCCTAGATCAGTCTAACTGCTTGCGGAAGCGCAGCACGGAGAGCGTGAAGATGACGGCGCCGAAGGCGACGAGGGGCAGCAGCTGCGGCCAGAGGTACTCGATGCCGATGCCCTTGAGGACGATCCCGCGCACGATGCGCAGGAAGTACGTGAGCGGGATGAGGGCGGTCAGGTACTGCGCCGCCTGCGGCATGCCCTCGATCGGAAAGAGCAGGCCGGAGAGATAGATGGCGGGCAGGAAGCTCAGAAAGGCCAGCTGCATCGCCTGCGGCACCGTGCGTGAGGCGGTTGACACGAGAATGCCGATGCCGAGGCTGCCCCACATGAAGACGAGCGACAGCGCGTAGAGCAGCGGCAGACTGCCGCGGATGGGCACGTCGAAGACGAAGCGCGCCACCAGCAGCGCCATCGTCATCTGCCCGTAGGCCGTGAGCAGATTCGGGATGATCTTGCCGAGCAGCAGCTCCCACCGGCGGATGGGGCTCACGATGAGCGCCTCCAGCGTGCCCTTCTCGCGCTCGCGCACGACGGACACCGCCATCGCGGTGATCGTCGTCTGCAGCAGCAGGGCGCCGATGAGCCCGGGCACGATGAAGATGGCGGATACGAGGTCGGGGTTGTACCAGGCGCGCACGCGGAAATCGAGCGGCGGCGCTCCCGCGCGCAGCACCACCCCCTCCGGTGTCTTGGTCAGCAGCTGCAGCGATCGCTCGGCGGCGAGGCCGGCCGCAGCATTGGTGGCGGACGTCGCCACCATGGGATCGGAGGCGTCGACGATCACCTGGATACTCGCCTGCCGCCGCGCGAGCTGGCGCGCAAAGTCCGGCGGAATCACCACACCCACCTTCGCCGTGCCCCGATCGATCAACCCCGTCAGCTCGTCATGAGACTGCACCCAGTACCGAATATCGAAGTACTGGCTATTCCCCATCGCCTCCAGAAGCGTCCGCGCCTCCACGCTTCCGGATTGATCAAACACAACAGTCGGCACGTGCTTGACGTCCGTATTGATGGCCCACCCAAAAATGAACAGCATCGCCACCGGCACGAACAGCGCGAGCGTAAGCGCGAGCTTATCGCGCCAAAGCTGAATGAACTCCTTGACGATGATCCCGTAGAGCCTGCTGCCCACGTTCTAGTCCGAGCGCCTCGAACGTTGGCCCACGCCGATTCGGTGGGCGTGGATGGGGCTTGGGGGTGCGAGGACCCGTTTCCCTCTCACTGCAAACGGACAAGGCGTGTCGATGGAGCCCAGCCAGCCTCGGTCCGATTCGAGCGCCATCCACGTGGTCGCCGCACCCCCAAGCCCCATCCACGCCCACCGAATCGGCAACGGCACAAGCTACCGTCCCGTGAGCCCGGCGTCCGCGAGCGCGTGCAGCTGCTCGCGCACACGACCTTTGCGCTCGCGGTCGACGAACGACACGAACAGGTCTTCGACGGACGGCTCCACCTCGATCGCCATCCCGGTCGTGAGACCGCGCGCGCGCAGGTACTCGACCACGCCGGCGGCGCCCGGTCCGCCGGGAGCGACGATCAGGCGCAGGCGTCCGCCGACGCGCACCACTTCCTCGACGAGGTCCCACTCCCCGAGCGCCTCCGTGGCCGCGCGCACGTCGTCGGCGGTCAGCTCCACGACGGGGCGCGCGAACATCTCGCGCTTGATGGTGGCCGGGCTGCCGCTGGCGATCAGCCGCCCCTGGTAGATGAAGCCCAGCGAGTCACACAGCTCCGCCTCGTCCATGTAGTGGGTGGTGACCAGGATGGTCGTACCCTCGTCCGCGAGACGACGAATGAGCGCCCAGAAGGTGCGCCGCGACACCGGATCGACGCCCGCGGTGGGCTCGTCGAGAAAGATCAGCCGCGGCGCGTGCACGAGCGCGCACGCCAGCGCCAGCCGCTGGCGATAGCCGCCGGAGAGATGACCTGCCAGCTGCCGCTCGCGACCGACGAGATCGGCCAGCCGCCGCATGCGGTCGATGCGCGGCGCGCGCTCGCTGCGCGGCACCATGTAGACCCGGGAATAGAACTGCAGATTTTCGTCCACGGTGAGGTCGTCATACAAGGAGAACCGCTGCGACATGTACCCGATGGCGGACTTGACGCTCTCGGGATCCTCGCGGAGGTCGATGCCGAGCACGCTTCCGTCGCCGTTCGACGGCTCCAGAATCCCGCACAGCATCCGCAGCGTCGTCGACTTGCCGGCGCCGTTCGGCCCCAGAAACCCGTACAGCTCCCCTCGCCGCACGCGCAGGTCCAGGTGATCGACAGCGACGATGCTTCCAAAGCGCTTGGTCAAGCCGCGCGTGACGACCGCGAACTCCTGATCGCCCGGGGTCACTGCGGCCTGATCTCGGCGTCTGCCGGCATACCGGGCTTGAGCGTGCCGTCGGGATTGTCGATCGCGATCTTGATGCGGAAGACGAGGTTCACGCGTTCCTTCTTCGTCTGGACATTCTTGGGCGTGAACTCCGCCTCGTTCGCGATCTCGGTGATGCGGCCCGCGAAGCGACGGTCAGCGTAGGCGTCGACGGCGATGGCGGCGCTCTGGCCGATCTTGAGACGGCCCACCTCCGTCTCGGGAACATACCCGCGCAGCCACACGTCGCGCGGATCCATGAGGGTGAGGATGGCCACGCCCGGGCTCGCGGTCTCGCCCACCTCGAGGTTCTTCCGTAGCACCACCCCGTCGAGGGGCGACACGAGGCGCATCTCGCCCGCGCGCGTGCGCGCGAGCGCGAGGGCGGCGCGCGCCTGCGCCACCTGCGGGTCCTGCTGGTCGTAGCGGTGGGCCGTGGAGAGCAGCGCCATCAGGTTCTCCAGCCGCAGCGTCACCACGCCCCACCCCTCGTC
>JBKKCN010000189.1:0-3538 GCA_046712525.1 Candidatus Rokuibacteriota bacterium | reverse complement strand
TCCGCGCTCCCACTGGCTCGCCCTGTGCGAGGAGGCGGGCATACCCGCGGGACCCATCTACACGGTGCCGGTGGCGCTCGCCGACGAGCACGCGCAGGCGCGCGGCATGGTGCAGACGCTGCAGCATCCACAGGTGGGTGCGGTGAAGGCGCTCGGCAATCCCGTGAAGATGTCGGCCACCCCCGCCACGATGCGCAAGACGGCGCCTTCACTGGGCGAGGACAACGACGTGGTCTTCGGCGAACTCGGCTACACCGCCGCGGAGCTGAAGGACCTCAAAGCACGGGGCGTCATCTGATGCTGGAGACGACGGAGGCGTCCGGCGCCACGGTGGCCGCGCTCAGCGGCGCGTGCTCGGCCCATGACCTCGAGCGTGCGCTCGCATGCGACGTGCGGCTGGCCGCGGACACCGCGACGTTCTCCGGCGACGGCCTCAGTGACGGCGCGGCCGCGCGCTTGGCGCGCCTGCTCGGGGAGGCGCGCGCCAAGGACATCGTGCTCACGGGCCGTCGCTTCGACGCGCGCGAGGCGCTGCGGCTCGGCGTGGTCACGCGCGTGGTGGAGGCGGCACGGCTGCCTGACGAGGCGCGGGCCACCGTGACGCTCATCGCGGCCCGCCCGCCGCTGGCCGTCGGCGCCGTCAAGGCGACCGTGGAGCGGGCGCGGGATCTCACGCCCGCGCAGGCGCTCGCGCTCGAGCACGAGCACTTCCGGCGCCTGCTCGACACTGCCGATCACCGCGAAGCGGTGGACGCCTTCTTCGCCAAGCGCCGCCCCGCCTTCGAGGGACGCTGATGGGCGAGAACGCGCAGACACGCTGGTCGATGGACGGCCGCGTGGGCACCATCGTCATCGACAACCCGCCCATGAACGTCCTCAGCGACGTCAACCGGCGGGGCATCCTTGCCGCCCTCGACGAGTTCCGCGGCGCCGGCGCGCGCGCGGTCGTGATCACCGGACACGGCGACCGTGCCTTCTGCGGCGGTGCCGACCTCAAGGAAGAGGAGCGCCTCACGCCCGACATCGTCGAGGACTTCCAGCGCCGTGGCGCGGAGGTGAACCGCGCGCTGCGACAGTTCGAGCATCCGGTGATCGCCGCCATCAACGGCTGGACGATGGGCGGCGGGCTCGTGCTCGCCCTGTGGTGCGACATCCGCATCGGATCCACGCGCGCCAAGCTGGGTGCCGTGGGCGTGAAGGTGGGCCTCATGGCCTCCAACGTCCAGCTCGCCCGCCTCTTTCCCGAAGGGCGGGCGCGCGACATGCTGCTCACCGGCCGCGCGGTGGAGGCCGAGGAGGCGCTGCGCTTCGGCCTGCTCTCGGCCGTGGTGGCGCCCGACGCCCTCATGGCGGAGGCGGCGGCGTGGGCGCGCATGATCGCCGCCCGCCCCGCGGACACGGTGGCGCGCGCCAAGCGAGCGCTCAACGTGGCACTGGAGCCCGCGCCGATGACGGAGCACACGGCGCGATGACGGTCCGCTCCGTGCCCGGCCGCGTGCCGCGCATCCACCCGGGGGCCTGGGTCGATCCCGCCGCCCTCGTCATCGGCGACGTCGAGCTCGCGGAGGGCGTGAGCATCTGGCCCTTCACCATCGTGCGCGGCGACCAGGACAACTACATCCGCGTGGGGCGTAATTCCAACGTGCAGGACAACTCCGTTCTCCACGTGACGCCCGATTTCCCGTGCATCATCGGTGAAGGCGTCACCATCGGTCACCGCTGCGTGGTGCACGCGTGCACCGTCGGCAACAACGTGCGCATCGGCATCGGCGCCGTCGTGCTCACGGGCGCCGTCATCGAGGACAACGCGCAGGTGGGGGCAGGGGCGGTGGTGCCGCCCAACAAGGTGGTGCCCGCGGGAACCCTGGTGATGGGCGTGCCCGCCAAGCCCGTACGGCAGATGGGCGAGGCGGAGCTCGAAGACATCCGGCGCAACGCGCGCGAATACGTGGACCTGTGGCATCGCGATTACCGGGGCGGCGTGTCCAAGGTGATCGAATGACCGTGCACGCGACCGTCGACGGTCTCGTGGGCACTCTCGTCGTCGACAATCCGCCGCTCAACGTCATGAACAGCCGCGTACGCGCCCGGCTCCTGGACGCGGTAGGCGACTTCAAGGAGCGCGGCGTGCGCGCCGTGCTCGTCACCGGCGCCGGCACCCGCGCCTTCTGCGCTGGCGCCGATCTCAATGAGGAGCGCGCGCTCACCCCCGCCACCGTGCAGGCGTTTTTGGACGCCGACGAGGCGCTCTTCTCCGCGCTCGCCGACTACCCCGGCGGCATCGTCGCCGCCGTGAACGGCCACGCCTACGGCGGGGGCTTCGAACTGGCACTCGCCTGCGACATCCGCATCGCGGCCGCCTCCGCGCGGCTCGCCGGCGTCGGCATCACCATCGGCGTCACCGTTTCCACGGCGCGGTTACCGCGGCTGGTGGGCGAGGCGGTCGCCAAGGATTTGCTGCTCACCGGGCGCCCGGTCACCGCCGGCGAGGCGCTCGCACTCGGCCTCGTGTCGGCAGTGGTCCCCGACGAGACGCTGCTGGCGGAGGCGCGAACGTGGGTGGAGACGATCGCCTCACGCGCGCCGCTATCGGTGCGGGCGAACAAGGTGGCGCTCCGCCATTGCGCGGGGCGGCCGCTGGACGAGGCCGTCGCCTACGAGCGGGGCGAGTGGGCTCGGCTGCAGCGCACGCGTGACCACGTGGAAGCGCTGCACGCCTTCTTCGAGAAACGCTCGCCGAACTTCACGGGAGCATGATGAAGCCGCTCGAAGGCATCCGGGTGATCGATCTCACGCAGGCGATGGCGGCGCCCTTTTGCACCATGAACCTGGCCGACATGGGCGCTGATGTCATCAAGGTGGAGCCGCCCGGCGGCGAGGAGACGCGCCGCGGGTCCACCAGCCGCAACGGGCACAGCGCCACCTTCATGACGATCAATCGCAGCAAGCGCGGGATCACCGTGGATCTCAAGAAGCCGGAAGGCGTGGAGATCATCCACCGCCTCGCGAAGACGTCCGACGTCTTCGTGCAGAATTATCGGCCCGGCGCCGCCGCGCGGCTCGGGGTCGCCTGGGAGGATCTGCACGCGCTCAACCCGCGCCTCGTCTACTGCGCCATCAGCGGCTTCGGCGCCACCGGCCCCTATGCTTCGCGCGGCGGCTACGACCTCGTCGCGCAGGGCATGAGCGGGATCATCAGCGTCACCGGTGACGAGCACGGGCCCCCCGCGAAGGCCGGAGTGCCGCTGAGCGACCTCGCGGCGGGACTCTTCGGCGCCTACGGCATCCTGTGCGCGCTCGAGCACCGGCAGAAGACGGGCGAAGGCCAATTCGTCGACACCTCGCTGCTGGAAGCGGCGATGGCGCTCACGGTGTGGGAGTCCACGGAATACTGGGTCACAGGGCAGGCACCCAAGCCGCTCGGCTCCGCGCACCGGCTGTCGGCGCCCTACCAGGCCCTGCGCGCCCGCGACGGCTACTTCACGGTGGGCGCGAACAACGACAAGCTGTTCGAAGCGTTCTGTCGCGCCATCGAACG
>JBKKCN010000188.1:0-7185 GCA_046712525.1 Candidatus Rokuibacteriota bacterium | reverse complement strand
CCACGCTAGCTAACGGGCTCATCGGCAGCACCATTGGCGGTTCGGCCACGGTCCCCGGATGCCCGGGTATTGTACGCAGCCTGTCCGCCAACACCAGTTTCTGGGCTGAGGGTCTCGTGATTCGATCACGTACAACGCTAGCAAGGAGATATTCCGTCGGCAGAACGGACAGTGGAGCCCGCGCATGAGCGTTAGTAGCAACGGCCGTCCATGATAGTCCTTCAGCGAGATGGCGCCGTCACTATCCGCCCTCGGTAGCGCGAACTGGGGAGCTGCCTCCCCGGGCTCAAGCGGGGACCGAACCTCATCATGCGGCATCCGGGGCCTCCTGCGACTCAACCGACCGTGCACCGCTGCGCAAGACGGAATCAGGCAGATGAACCCTTGCGTCGGCCGCAAAGCCCCGCGCGCTCGTGTGCGTTCGAAATGGCGCCTCCGTGTGCGTCGGGACAGTCTGGCTAATTGCTGTGCTCCGCGGCACAGTAGAAGCCGTATTTCCCAGGAGCAGCAATCTTGAGTCCCGGGCTGAAGACGGAAAACGCTTTCGTCGCCGTGGCGTGGAGTTCTTTCGTAACAAGCCCGTTCGGCAGTAGGATGGTGGCGCTCGCTTCAGCGCTGGACACGGGGTTCCGCATTGTATCCAGCGCCACTCGCACCTGGTTCCCCGCGTTGTAGCTGCTTCGGGTCCCATCATACGTCCACTCGAATGGCACGTACGTCGTCGGCAGCCAATGGTCGACCGTGGCGGCAATGATGGTCCACGGCATGCCCCCCAATTTGCCTTGCAGGATCTCCTCGAGCGCGTCCCTCTGTTGTGCGGAAGCCGTTTCCGCTATCCAGAGCCGCGCTGTTCCGCGGCCTTCGTGTAGGGCGCCGGGCCACCTGGCTCCCCACGCAAACTTCAAATCATCGAGTCGGGTATCGCCGCACACGCCAGCGTTGATATGGGCGGCCCACACTCCTTCGCAAGAACCATTCGTTGGTTTTGCGTTGAAGTTACACGGGCACCCCCAGTCGCAATTGCACGCCGCGATCATCTGAGCACGATAATTCCACTTGCTCGGCATTAGCGACCTCCTCCTCTATTCCGACCGCCATCACACAGACGAGGTTCAGTGCGCCAACGGGCACCGCAGACCTGAGCGCGGGGCAGCTCACGCAGTTCCTACGTGCGTGTTCGGCGTATCCCAGCCCTGTCTCGATCATCAGCAGTGCTTACACGGTGGATAATCCCGCGTGTACGCCGGCTGCTTCAGGTACTCCTCCGGGTTCCACTTCCAGAACTGTGAGACGGCCGGGTACGTGTGGACGACGGTGTTCTGCAGCTCGCCGTCCTTGCGCTCCACCTTGCGGATGTAGATGTTCTGGACGGGGTTGGCGTACGCATCCAGCTTGATGGGCCCGCGCAGGGCGTCCGGCAGCTCGACCTTCTTGAGCGCGGCCAGGAACGCCTCGCGGTCTTCGACCTTGCCCCCCACGGCCTTGACGGCGACCTCGAGCCAGCGCCCGGTGGTGTAGCACGTCTCCGAGTAGTACGAGGGGATCTTGCCGTACTTCGCTTTGTACTTCTGCGTCCACGCCTTCATGGCCGGGGTGTCGAGGGCAGCGCTGTACATCAGCGGGCTGATGCCGCCCAGCGCCTCGTCGCCCATGCGAGGTAGCGTGGATTCGTCGAAGGTCACGGCGCCGGCGATGAGCGGCAGCCGCCCCTTGAGGCCAGCGTCCTCGTACTGCTTGGGAAAGCGGAGCGCCGCCCCGGCCACGGCGAGGGCGAAGACGGCGTCCGCGTCACGCCGGATCTGCGAGAGGTACGGGGCCCAATCGGTGACGTTCAAGGGCACCCACAGCTTCTGGACGACCTGGCCTCCCTGCTCCTCGAAGGTGCGCTGGAAGCCGCCCACGACCTCCCAGCCGAAGGCGTAGTCGGCCGCGATCGTCACCACGCGCCGGTACTTCGTGTTCTTGATCACCCACTCGCCGAACGGATGGGACGGCTGGCTGCCCGTCCAGCCCGTGCGGACGACCCACTTGCCGCGCTGCCGCTGCGTGAGATCGTCGGCGGCGGCCACCGGGAAGATCATGGGGATCTTGTATTCCTCGGCCTTGGGCGCCATGGCGAGCGCGATGTGGGCGAACGCTTCTCCGGCCACCATGTCGACCTGATCGCTCTCGATGAACTTGCGCAGCTTGTTGAGCGCGATCTCGGGCCGGCTCTGGCTGTCCTCGACGATCAGCTCCACCTTGCGTCCGCCGAGCTGATGGCCCGTCTCCTCGAAGTACATCTTGAAGCCGTCCACCATGTCCTTGCCGACAGCAGCGCCGATACCGGTGAGCGGGGCCATGAAGCCGATCTTGATCGGCTTCTGCGCCCACCCCGGCGTGCCTGCCCCGACCGCCAGGACCAGCGCGCCCACGACCAATGCCAGTGTCCGTTTGCTCATCGCTCGCTCCTCCTCGCTACGCTCGGTTTCCAGCGGCCGGGTTCTTGACGAACTGCCGATACCAATCGAGGATCTCGACGCCACGCATGAAGACGACGCCCGGCTGCTGCTTGAGGTACGCCAGCGTCTTGTTGAAGTAGCCCGCGCGATGGGCGACCCCACTCACGTAGGGGTGCATGCTGATGGTCATGATCTTGGCGCGCTCGCGTCCCTCCTCGTACAGCGTCTCGAACTCCGCGCGCGCCCGATCGTAGAGACCCGACGAGCCCTGGTTCTGGATGAGGTGGAGGGGGATGTCGTTCAGCTCCAGCGTGTAGGGGATCGAGATGAGCGAGCCGGTCTTCACCTTGAGCGGGTAGGGCTCGTCGTCGTTGACCCAGTCCGCGCAATACTCCAGGCCCTCCTCGGCGAGGATGTCCGGCGTCTCCCACGTCTCGTGCAGGCCGGGCCCCATCCAGCCCCGCGGCTGCTGTCCGGTGAACTTGCGGATCGTCGCGAGCGTGTCGCGAATGACCTGGCGCTCGTCCTTCTCCGCGTTGAGGATCCGCTGCACGTAGCCGTGGGCCAGGATCTCCCAGTCGCTCTTCACACACTCCTCGACCAGGCGCGGGTGCGTGTTGCAGCACTCCGCGTTGAGGCTGAGCGTGCCCTTGACGCCGTGCTTGTCGAGGATCGCCTTGAGGCGCCAGAAGCCGACTCGCAGCCCGTAGTCGTTCCAGCTGAAATTCGGAATGTCCGGGATGACGCTGCCTCCGCCCGGCGGCGGCGCCACCGTGCGGGGCATGGGATTGCGGATGTCCCACTTCTCGACGTTGATGATGACCCACACGGCGACGCGGGCGCCGCCGGGCAGCCGAAAGGGCGGGCGATCGATGATCGGGGAATAGGGAGCGCGCTCGAGCTCCATGAGGGACTCCTTAATTGATCGGGGCGCGGGGTTTCAAATCGCGGGGTGGCGACGATGCCATTCGGTCGCCTGTTCGTAGGCGTGGCCCGCTCGGAGCACGGTGGTCTCCTCGAATGGGCGTCCGACGATCTGCAGGCCGACGGGCAATCCGTTCGAGGCCACGCCGCAGGGGACGGTGAGGGCCGGATATCCCGTGAGGTTGTGGGGAATGGTCAGGCTCGGCATCAGGCTCATGACCCACACTTCTCGGCCACGCACGGTGATCATGGTCTGGTCGATGCGTGGAGCGGGGATCGCGTTGGTGGGCGAGACGAGCACGTCGACGCCGGTCATGGCCTGCTGGAACTCGCGCTGGATCAGCGCGCGGATGCGCTGGGCGCGCACGTAGTCCACACCGCGGAAGAGGGCGCCCATCTGGAAGCGCGGCCGCACGTCCGCGCCGTAGTCCTCGGGACGGCTGCGCAGCCATTCGCCGTGAATCTGCGCCGCCTCGACGGAGATGATCGTCATCCCGGCCGGCACCGCGGAGTCAACGTGCGGGATCGACACCTCCGAGACCGTGGCCCCGAGCGTGGCGAGCACGTCGATGGCGCCGCGGACGATGGTCTCGACCTCCTGCGTCGACCGCTCGAAGAAGTACTCCTTCGGCACGCCGACACGCAGACCACGCAGATCGCCACCGAGCGACGCCGAATAGTCGGGCGGCACGGCGGATGTCGACGATGGATCGCGCGCGCCGTGACCGGCGATCGCCTGCAACACGATCGCCGCATCTCTCACCGTCCGCGTCAGCGGGCCTGCGTGATCGAGCGACCAGCTCAGCGGGAACACGCCGTGGCGGCTGACGAGGCCGTAGGTCGGCTTCAAGCCCACCACGCCGCACTGACAGGCCGGTGAGCGGATCGATCCTCCCGTGTCCGAGCCCATCGACGCAAAGCACAGGCCCGCCGCCACCGCCGCCCCCGATCCGCCGCTCGATCCGCCTGGAATGTGGTCGAGGTTCCACGGATTGCGGCAGGGGCCGAAGTGGGGATTGTTCGTGGTCGAGCCCATCGCGAACTCGTGCATGTTGTTCTTGCCCACGATGACGGCGCCCGCCTGCCGCAGGCGCGCGGTCACGGTGGCGTCCTCGCCCGGGACGGCGTCGCGGCAGATGCGCGCGCCGTTCGTGGTGCGCACGCCCTTCGTCGCGTACAGGTCCTTGAGGCCGATGGGAACACCATGCAACGGTCCCCGGTACGCGCCACGGGCGATCTCCTGCTCGGCCACGTGCGCGGCCGCCAGCGCCGGTTCCGCGGTCACGGTGATGAAGGAGCCGAGCTGCGGATCGACCTTCTCGATGCGCTGCAGTGTCGCCTCCACCAGCTCGACGGGCGACAGCGCGCGCCGCTTCAGGAGTGCCGCTACCTCCGCGATTCCGAGGGTGACCAGTTCGGTCGCGTTCATTTGGGAGGCATCGGCAGCACGAAGGCGGGCTCGATGTCGGCGAGGAGCTCGTCAGGGACGGCGGCGAGCAGGGCGAGGGTGGCGGTCAATCGCTCCGCGATGGGCCCCGCGTCCTCGTCGCGGATCTCCAGACCGGCGAGGCGGGCCAAGGCTCGAACGTCATCGGCGACGAGCACGCCCAGATGATAGGGAGGTCCACGGTGAAGTCAAGCGCGACGCCCGCGCTTGTCGCCACACGGACCGGCGCTATAATCCGCGCCGGGGATCCCCCGAGGAGGACTCATGAAGCTCAAGGCGAACGGTATCAGCACCGAGTACCTCTTGGAAGGGCCGCCCGGCGCGCCCGTCGTCACCTTCAGCCACTCCCTGGCTGCCAACCTCCACCTCTGGGACGCGCAGGCGGCCGCGCTCGCCGGGCGCTATCGTGTCCTCCGCTACGACATCCGCGGACACGGCGGCTCGGACGTGCCGCCACCGCCGTACACGCTCGAGCAGATGGCCGACGACCTTCACGGCCTGCTGCAAGCGCTCGGGATCACCGAGACGCACTTCGTCGGCCTCTCGATGGGCGGACTGATCGGGATGACGACGGCGCTGCGGTTCCCGCGTGCGGTGAAGAGCCTCGTGCTCGCCGATACGACGGCGTGCTACGGGCCCAAGGTGACGCCGATGTGGGACGACCGCATCCGCGTGGCGGAAGCACAGGGCATCGAGCCGTTGCTCGACCGCACCATGGAGGCGTGGTTCACGGCGCCCTTTCGCGAGCAGCATCCGGAGGTCATCGATCGCGTGCGCGCCATGCTGCGGCCCACCGACGTTCGCGGCTACGTGGGCGCCATCCGCGCCATCGGCTACGTCGATCTGCGCGAAGCGATCGGCGCCATCCGCTGCCCCACGCTGATCCTCGTCGGCGAGGAGGATCGCGGCACCGACATCACGATGGCGAACACGATGCACCAGCGGATCGCCGGCGCGGAGCTGGCGGTCCTCTCGAAGGCGGCGCACTGCTCGTGTGTGGAAGCGGCCGATGCCTTCACGCGCGCCACGCTCGGGTTCCTCCAGAAAGTCGCGTAATGCGCCGCATCGGGATCATCGGGGTCGGCCTGCTGGGCAGCGCTGTCGCCTCCCGCCTCCTCGAGGCCGGCTTCCAGGTCGCCGGGTACGACACGCGCCGGGCTCAGCTGATCGCGCTCGTGCCGCGAGGCCTCGTGGCGGCGGACAGCATGGCGGCCGCCGTCGCGAACGCCGACGCCGTCTTCACCATCCTCACCACGCCCGACACCGTCGAGAAGGTGTGGCTCGGAGAGGGCGGATTGCTCGACACGGCCCCCGCGAGCGCGGTGCTGCTGCAGATGAGCACCATCGCGCCGGGGCTCGCCACGCGCCTCGGTGAGGCCGCGCAGGCGCGCGGTTTCCGCTTCCTCGACACGCCCATCAGCGGCACCAGCACCATGGTCGCGCGAGGCAACTGCACCATCTTCGTCGGCGGTGACGAGGCTGTCGCCGCCGCGTGTCGTCCCGTGTTCGATGCGATCACGGCCAAGACCGTTCAGGTGGGCGCGGTGGGGATGGCCTCCGTGGCCAAGCTGGCCGCCAACCTGATCGGCGGCATCAACGCCATCGCCCTCGCCGAAGCGCTGGTGCTCGGCGCCAAGGCGGGCCTGGCGCCCGCCAGGCTCCTCGAGGCGTTGCGCAACAGTCCGGTCTCCTCGGGAACGCTCGATACCCGCGGTCCGCTCATGGTGAGCCATCGCTTCGATCCGCACATCCGCCTCGACCTGTTCCTGAAAGACTTCGGGCTCATGCTCGCGGAGGGGGCGCGCCTCGGCGTCCCGCTGCCCCTCACCGGCGTCGCCCATCAGCTGTGCCTCGCCACCTCCTCCGCCGGGCACGGCGACGAAGACCTCGCGGCGGTGATCACCACGCTGGAGTATCTGGCCGGCATGAGGAGCTGAGCGTGCGCTTCGGGACCTTCTTCTTCTTCCAGGCGGCCCCCGGGCTCAGTCACGCCGAAGTCGTCCATCGCGAGCTCGAGCAGATGGAATGGACAGAGGAGCTCGGCTTCGATCAGGTGTGGCTCACCGAGCATCACTTCATCGATTACGGCCTCTCCGTCGATCCCGCGTCGCTCGCCTCCGCCGCCGCCTCTCGCACCCGGCGCATCCGCATCGGCCTCGCGGCGGCGATCCTGCCCTTTCATCACCCGCTGCGGCTGGCCGAGCAGCTCGCGCTCATCGACATCATCTCCAAGGGCCGTCTCGACGTGGGCGTGGGCCGGGGCAATCGCCCCGCGGAGTTCAGGGGCTACCACATCCCTCAGCAGGAGAACCGCGAGCGCTTCGACGAAGCGGTCGAGATCATGGTGAAGGCGTGGACCGAGGAGCGCTTCTC
>JBKKCN010000187.1:0-5837 GCA_046712525.1 Candidatus Rokuibacteriota bacterium | reverse complement strand
GTGCCGCATAGTACCCGCCAAGCGACGAACCGCAGACGGCGATACGCACGGGATCGACATCGTTCCGTGTCAACAGATAGTCGATGCACTTGCCGACCGGGACCTCGTAGTCGACACGAGTCGGTATCTTGTGCCGCCGCAGCGTACCGCCCTGTCCGGGGCCGTCGATCATGAGGACCGAGATGCCGCGCTGCAGCGCGCCGTGCGCCTGCATGAACCACATCTCGTCCTTGATGGAGTCGAGGCCGCCCATGGAGATGAGGCAGGGCAGGCGGTCGCCCGCGAAGGGCGCGCGCACGAAGTAGGCGTAGAGCGTCTTGCCGTTCTCGTAGGGGACCTCGAGCACCTCGCCGGGCGGATTCAGCCGCGTGAGATAGCTCGCGCTCGATTTCTCCATCTTGGTGAAGGTGGCGAGCCGGCGGGGATCCTCGGGTTCCAGGAAGAACTCTGCCTGCCGATAGTAGTCGGCGGCGCGCATCCAGCAGTTCATCGCGGTGCGCACGTGGCCTCTGCCGTCTTCCTCGACGCCCCGCTGGAAGTTCGCGTCGCCGACAACCATCCACTCACGGTGCCAGCTCTCCTTGTCGCCGGGGATCATGCGCGAGGCGGCCAGGAAGCACTCGCTCACGGTGCCGCCGCCTTCCTGCGTCTCGCCGAGGCCGCGCCGGAACTGGTAGGTGAGCCACGGGTGCTCGGGCCAGTGATGCCAGCCGTAGGGCTCGTAGTGGGCGAGCTTGTTGTCCGTCACCTTGGCGATGAGGTTGTCTTCCTTGAGAACCACCGGCAGCCTCCTTCGGGGCGCGAGGAGTTCGAGAAACGAGCGAAGAATACCATCGCAGTGAGCGCGTGCGCGTTGCGGCGTCACGTGCGGCGTGCTATCTGTACGTCCTCGACGATGAACAGAGCGAATGACGGAGGACCGCATGAGCCAGCGCACTGACCGCCGCACCTTTCTCAAGACTCTGAGCGCAGGCGCGCTCGTCGCCACCGCGGGGGCGCCGGCGCCGGCGCGCGCGCAGGCGAGGCCGGGCGGCACGCTCACCTTCGCCACCTCGGCGCTGCCGCCGAACATCGAGCCGCACATGCAGGGCCTCGACATCTGGCAGAAGCGCAAGCCGCTCATCTACGAGAACCTGGTGTGGATCGATCACGGGCTGGAGCCGAAGCCCGAGCTCGCCGAGCGCTGGGAGCAGAAGTCGCCCACGGAGTACGTCTTCCACCTGCGGCGCGGCGTGAAGTTTCACAACGGAAAGGAGCTGGACGCCGAGGATGTCAAGTACTCCTACGACCGCGTCCGCGATCCGAAGGTGAGCCCGGGCGCCAACGACCTCACCTTCGTCAAGCAGATCGACGTCGTGGACAAGCACACCGTGCGCTTCAGCCTCGCGGGTCCCGCCGCCACGTTCCTCGTCAACATCGCCGGCAAGTACAACGGCGTGATCCCGAAGGACGCGGGCGGCGACGGCAAAGCCCTGCTCACGAAGGCCGTGGGCACCGGACCGTTTTCCGTGGACGAGTTCGATCCGAGCCGGCGTCTGCTCCTGAAGCGGCACGGCGAGTACTGGGGGGCGCAGAAGCCCGCGGTCGACGCCATCGTGTTCCAGGCGATCCCCGACGAGTCGTCGATCGTGGCCGGCCTGCGCACGGGACAGGTACAGATGGCGGAGTTCTCGTCCGCGCTCAGCTTCCGCGTCGCGAAGTCGGTCACGACGCTGGAGGCGGTGCAGGCGCCCTCCACGCGGTGGGTGGTGCTGGACCTCGCCGGCGATCAGGCGCCCACGAGCAAGCCGGAAGTCCGGCAGGCGATCGCGCTCGCCCTCGATCGCGCGGCAATATTGCAGATCGCGGGCTCGGGTCTTGGCCAGCGGCTGGGGGTGCTGCCGCCCGGCCTGAAGTTCTGGGCGCTCGGCGTGCAGGATCTGCCGAACCAGCAGCGCGACGTCGCGAAAGCGAAGGCGCTGCTCCAGAAGGCAGGCTACTCCGGCCGCGTGGCGATGACGATCCGCAACATCGTTGGTTTCCCCGCGCTGGCGGCGGCGCTGCCGGTCATCGTCGACAACCTGAAGGAAGCCGGCATCGACGTCAACGTGGAGACAGTGGACGGCGGCGTGTGGATCAAGGACTGGATCGTGCCGCAGTCGCCGCCGACGATGAACGAATGGGGCGGCTTCGTGGATCCGGACCAGGCCTTTCACCGGCACTTCCACTCCGCGCCCGGCGGCAAGGACTTCCGCCGCTGGAAGAACGCGCAGGCGGACGAGCTGCTCGACAGCGGGCGGACGACGCTTGACCGTGCGCGGCGCAAGGAGATCTACGATCGCGTGCAGCGGCTGATGGCGGAGGACCCCATCACGATCCCGCTCTATTCGCCCGATCTCCTGTACGCGATGCAGAAGACGGTGAAGGGCTTCCAGCCGCACCCGACCGGCTTCTTCTACGGGCTGCGGTTCGCGTCGCTCGATCGTTCGTCATGAGCTGCCACCGGCGTGCGATGCGGGTATGCCGAGCTGGCAAGCACGCTGCCTGACCCTCGCCGTCCGCGTATACATGCGGCGCGCCACGTGGGGGGACGAGCGCGCGCTCGTCGCTCGTGCGCGCCGCGTGTTCGGACCTCCGCGTCCGTGGCGGTGGCTGCGGGCACGCCACGTCCGCATCTCTCCGCTGCGTGACGACCGCATCCGCGGCGAGTGGATCGTTGCGGATCGATCGGAGCGAGGCGTGGTGTTGTACGTCCACGGCGGCGGGTACGTCGCCTGCTCCGCAACCACCCACCGTCCGATCACGGCCGGCCTCGCGCGGCGCGCCCACCGGCGTATCCTGGCGCTCGACTATCGGCTGGCCCCGGAGCATCGCTTCCCCGCCGCCCTCGATGACACCGTGGCGGCCTATCGCTGGCTGCTGGACCAGGGCGTGTCGCCGCGGTCTCTCGTCCTCGCCGGCGATTCGGCCGGCGGCGGTCTCGTGCTGGCCACGCTCGTCCGGCTTCGGGATGAAGGCATGCCGCTGCCGTCCTGCGCGGTGTGCTTCTCGCCGTGGACCGACCTCGCGGGGACCGGCACCTCCCTGCAGCTCAACGACGGACGCTGCGCGATGTTTCGTCCGCGCAACATCCCCGACTTCGCCCGGGCCTATCTGGGCCCGGCGTCGCCGTTGAACCCCTACGCATCGCCCGTATACGCCGATCTCCGCGGGCTGCCCCCGCTGCTCTTGCAGGTGGAGTCGACCGAGCTGTTGCTGGACGACGCCCGCCGCGTGCACGACAGGGTGCGCGAGGTGGGAGGCGTCAGCCGATTGGAAGTCGTCGACGGCGTGTTTCACGGCTGGCAGATGCTCGACGGCCTCGTGCCCGAAGCGACGCAGGCGCTGGACCAGGCGAGCGCTTTCATGAACGAGCCGATGAGCCGTCCCGGTTAAGCGTGGCGGCCTACCTGCTGCGGCGGCTCGCGGCGACGGTGCTCACCCTGCTCGGCGTGAGCGTCGTCGTGTTCTTGATGGTCAGGGTGGTGCCGGGAACGGTGGTCGAGCAGCTGCTGGGGCAGGCGGCCATGGCGTCGCCCGAGGTCGTCGCGTCGTTTCGTGCCTACTTCGGCCTCGACCGGCCGGTGCCGGTGCAATACGCGCACTGGCTCGCGGGCGTGGTGCGCGGCGATCTCGGCGTGTCGTGGCTGTCCGGCCGTCCCGTGCTTGCGCTCTTCGTCGAGCGGCTGCCGGTGTCGGCGGAGCTGGCCGTGCTCGCCGTCGCGTGGTCGCTGCTGATCGGCGTGCCACTCGGCGCCGGCGCGGCGGTGTGGCGTGGCGGCGTGCGGGACTCAGCCATTCGCGTGGGGGCGACGCTCGGGTTGTCGTTGCCCGCCTTCTGGCAGGGCACGGTGCTGATCCTGCTCTTCTCGATCTACCTCGGATGGATGCCCTCGCTGGTGTGGGTGCCGCTGTGGCAGCGTCCGCTGGAGAATCTCACCATGATGGCGCTGCCCGCCCTCACGCTGGGCACCGCGACGGCGGCGATGGTGACGCGGATGTCACGGTCGTCGATGCTGGACGTGCTCGGGCGCGAGTACGTGCGGACGGCGCGGGCCAAGGGATTGCCCGAGCGGACGGTGACGTTGCACCATGCGCTGCGCAACGCGCTCATCCCGGTCATCACCGTGGCCGGCGTCCAGCTCGGCTACATCGTGGGCGGCATCGTGGTGGTGGAGGACGTGTTCACGTTGCCCGGGGTGGGGCGGCTGCTGCTCGACGCGATCTTCCAGCGTGACTACCCGATGGTGCAGGGGGTGATCCTGCTCCTCGGCGCCATCTTCATGCTGCTCAACCTCGCGGTGGACGTGCTCTACGCGGCCCTCGATCCGAGGCTGCGACGTGGCTGAGCCGCGGGCGCTGCGGCGCGCCGCGCGTAGCCCGCTCTTCGTCACCGCGTGCGTCGTGCTGGGCGCACTCATCGCGGCCGGCGTCCTCGCCGACGTGGTGGCGCCGTACTCACCCACTGCGGTGGCGGCCGCGCAGATGTTCGCACCGCCGAGCGCCGCTCATCCCCTCGGCACCGACCGATTCGGCCGCGACGTCCTCTCGCGCATCGTCCACGGCGTGCGCGTGTCGCTCGGCATCGCGGGCGCCTCCATCCTGGCCGCCCTCGCCGTGGGCGGCCCGCTGGGACTGCTGGCCGGCATGGGCCGCGGCGCGGATCAGGTGCTCGGCCGCGTGATGGACGTGTTCTTTGCGTTTCCGCCCATCCTGCTCGCCATCGGCGTGGCGGCCGTCCTCGGCGCCGGCCCCGGCAGCGCCGTCATCGCCATCGCGGTCGTGTATGGCCCCTTCTTCTTCCGGGTCGTGCGCGGCAGCGTGCTCGTGGAGGCGGCGCAGGCCTACGTGGAGGCGGCGCAGGCGATGGGCGCCGGCCGTCTCGCGATCCTCGGGCGCCACATCCTGCCCAACGTGGTGTCGCCCGTCGTCGTGCAGACCGCGGTGTGCCTGTCGTACGCGATCCTCATCGAGTCCGCGCTCTCGTATCTCGGCGTCGGCGTGCAGCCGCCGTCGCCCTCGTGGGGCACCATCCTGAACGAAGGCAAGGAGTTCCTGGCGCTGGCGCCGTGGGTGTCGCTCTTCCCCGGCGGTGCCATCGTGCTCGCCGTGCTCGCGTTTAACATCATCGGGGACGGGCTGCGCGACGCGCTCGACCCTCGCACGGAGGTGAGGTGATCATGGCCTTCGAGCCCGACGACCGCATCGGTCCCCTCGACGAGGCCACGCTCGCGCGCTTTCTTGCCGAGCCGTGGAATGCGCGCATCGCCACCGTGGATCGGCGCGGGTGGCCGTACCTCACGCCCGTGTGGTACGAGTTCGACGCCGCCGCGCGCGTCTTCTTCGTGGTGGGCCGCGAGCGGGCGGCGTGGATCGACCACATCCGTCGCGAGCCTCGCGTGGCGCTGCACGTGGCCGACGACGGCCACGCCCAGCACACGCGCGTGCTGGTGCAGGGCGTGGCGCAGCTGGTGGAGGGGCCCGTGGCGCCGGCGAGCAGCCCGCGCATCGGCGGCCTCACGGACCGTCTATCGCTCCGCTATCTCGGCCCCCACGGCCCCACATACGCCGCGCGCACCGCCGACCGCCCGCGCGTGCTCATCGCCATCCGCCTCCACCGCTGGCGCAGCTGGACCGGCCAGGAATGGCACGAGCGATATCGCTGATTATTCAATAGTCACGATCGCCCAGCCGTACTCCGCGATCTCATCGTCGATCTGCTGGCTCCGCCGGCGATCGCCGCGAGGCCGATCGTCACGCGTGGGAAGGCCGAAGCGACGGTCGAAAATGACCTCGACGCCGCGCTCGCGGAGCAAGGC
>JBKKCN010000186.1:0-19426 GCA_046712525.1 Candidatus Rokuibacteriota bacterium | reverse complement strand
CGGCCACAACCAGTTTGTGCGCGCGGACATGCTGCGCTCGCTCGGCGGCTTTCCGACCGACGGCGCCACCGAGGACTCCACGCTCGGCTACGCGCTCGGCGCGCGCGGCGTCCTCATGGCGCCCATGCCGCTGCTGGAGCTGGTGGACATGCCGGAGAGCCGGGAGAAGATGGTCCGTCAGAACGCCCGCTGGTACAAAGGCGTGCTCGACGACGTGCGCTTCCTGCGCCAGACGTGGCGCGCGCGGCCCACCGCCTTCAACACGGCGCAGCTCTGCCGCCACGTCGGCAACAAGGTCGTTGAGTGGCCCATCGCCGCTCTCGTCTATCCGACACTCGGCTTCCTCGGCTGGCACCTCGCCTATCGCTTCACCGACCACCCGGTGCTGTTCGCGCTTGGCATCACGTTTCCCACGCTGCCGCTGGCGCTCACGGGGTGGGTGGGCGGGATTGTGACGCAGGACTGCATCGAGCGCCTGAGCCCGTACTGTCCGCGCGCGGTCGACGTACGCCGCACCACGCTGCGCGCAAAGTTCGTCGGCACCTTCCGTTGCCAGACCTACTGGCTGCTCGCCACGCGCGGGGCCTGGCGAGTTCTTCTTGCGCTCGTGCGCACGCGCCAGTTCGAGCCCGCGAAAACGGACCGCGTCCAGTACTGAGGGGGGGGCCTCGAAGGGCCTCCCAGCCAGGAGGATCGCCATGTCGTCGAGCGCCAAGCGCGTGCTGCCGATCTCGAGGGAACGGCAGCCCTACCGTACCGAGCTGACGCCTCTGAGCTTCCTGCGGCGCAGCGCGTACGTCCACCCCGACAAGACCGCCGTCGTCCACGGTGAGTGGCGGTATACCTACCGCGAGCTGGAGGAGCGGTGTAACCGTCTCGCCTCCGGCCTGCGCGCGCTCGGCCTGCAGCATCTCGACCGTGTGGCGTTCATCTGCCCGAACATTCCCGCCATGCTGGAGGCGCACTTCGGCGTGCCCGCCGCCGGGCTCGTGCTGGTGCCCATCAACACGCGGCTGAAGAGCGAGGAGATCGGCTACATCATCAAGCATTCCGGCTCCAAGGTGGTCTTCGTCGACCATGAGCTGGAGCCGCTCGTGAAGCCGCTCGACCTGGAGGGCCTCCGCGTGATCCGCGTGGACGACACGGGGGCGCCCGGCGATCCCTACGAGGACTTCCTGGCCGCCGCCTCCCCCGCGCCCTGCGAGCCGTGGATCGAGGACGAGTACGAGACGATCTCCATCAACTACACCTCTGGCACCACCGGGCGTCCCAAGGGCGTCATGGTGCACCACCGCGGCGCCTACCTGAATGCCATCGGCGAGACGCTGGAGACGGGCCTCACGTTCGAGTCGAAGTATCTGTGGACGCTGCCGATGTTCCACTGCAACGGCTGGTGCTTGACGTGGGGCGTCACCGCGCACGGCGCCACCCACGTGTGCCTGCGCAAGGTCGATCCCGCCCGCATCTGGGACCTGATCGACAGGGAGGGCGTCACCCACTACTGCGGCGCTCCCACCGTGCAGATCGGGATCGTGAACGACCCCAAGGCGCACACGCTCTCGCGGCCCGTGACGTGCGCGGTCGCGGGCGCGCCGCCGTCGCCCACGCTGCTCGGCCGGCTCAAGGAGCTGGGTTTCCGCCCCGTGCACGTCTACGGCCTGACGGAGACGTACGGACCGCACACCGTGTGCGCGTGGAACCCCGAATGGGACGCCCTTCCCATCCAGGAGCAGGCGCGCCTGGCGGCCCGCCAGGGGCAGGGGTTCGTGATCGCCGACCTCGTGCGGGTCGTCGACGACAAGATGGCGGACGTCCCCCTCGACGGCGAGACGCTGGGCGAGGTCGTCATGCGCGGCAACAACGTCATGAAAGGCTATTTCGAGCAGCCTGACGCCACCGCCGAGGCATTTCGGGGCGGATGGTTCCACTCCGGCGACATCGCCGTGTGGCACCCCGATGGCTACATCGAGCTGCGGGACCGCAAGAAGGACATCATCATCTCGGGCGGCGAAAACATCTCCACCATCGAGGTGGAGCAGTGCGTGGCGCGCCACCCCGCCGTCATGGAGTGCGCGGTGGTGGCCATCCCCGACGAGAAGTGGGGAGAACGCCCCAAGGCCTTCGTGACCCTGAAACCCGGTGCACGGGCCACGGAAAATGAAATCATCAATTTCTGCAAGGACCACATAGCGCATTTCAAGGCGCCGGCCGCCGTGGAGTTCGGGGACCTGCCCAAAACATCGACCGGTAAGGTCCAGAAGTTCGTCCTGCGCGACAAGGAGTGGAAGGGGCACGCCAAGCGGATCAACTGATGTGCAACAGTTTGCATAATCTGTCGGTGGTGTCGTTATTGCAATAGCCGTCTGCCAGGAGGGCCAATGCCCATGAAGACGATGACGACGTTTGCGATTGCGGTCGCGCTCGCCGCGGCCTGGAGCGTGGCACCCGCGATGGCGCAGACCACGACCACCGAGAAGATCGAGAACAAGGCCGAGCGCGCCGCCGACAAGGTGGAGAACAAGGCCGAGCGGGCCAAGGACAAGGCCGTTGACGGCAAGGACACCGTCGGCGACAAGTTCGACCGTGCCGTCGACAAGACCAAGGAGAAGACCGGCGAGCTGAAGGACAAGGTGATCGACACCACGAAGAAGGCGAAGGACAAGGTCGTCGACACCACGAAGAACACGAAGGACAAGGTCGTCGACAAGACCGAAAAGGCGACGGACAAGCTCGCCGCCAAGACCGAGAGAGCGGATGTTCGCAACGTCCAGCAGTCGCTCAAGGACAAGGGCTACAACCCCGGTCCGATCGACGGCATCCATGGTCCCCGCACCAGCGCCGCCGTCCGCGAGTACCAGAAGAAGGAAGGCATGACGGTAACGGGCCGGCTGGATGACGACGCGATGGGCCGCCTGAGCGGCACGGGCACCGTGCGCACGGGTTCGGACGGGACGGCGCCCGCGACGACGTCGCCCGCCGCCTCGCCTTCGACCGGTACGACGCAGATTCCGGCGAAGCAGGCCCGCTAAGGGTTTCGCATCGCCGAGGGCCGGGGGATTGGCCCCCGGCCCTCTTTTTTTGAGTGCCTTGGTTGACCCGGTGCGCCCCCTCGGGTAAGGTGGCTGAGTCACCGCGGGGTGGAGCAGCCCGGTAGCTCGTTGGGCTCATAACCCAAAGGTCGCTGGTTCAAATCCAGCCCCCGCAACCACGAAAAACAAGGGGTTAGCCGATACGCTCGGCTAGCCCCTTCGCCGTTTCGGCCTCCACTGTGCGGGTTCTGTGCGGGTGTCATCCGCCCGAGGCTCCGAGGCGCGCCGGCAACGTCACGACGGTGCGCGCGGTGCTCTGCGCGTCCGTGAACGCCTGCACCTTGAGGGCCGCATCGCGGAGGTCGCGCTCGTCCACGATGTCGTAGCGGTCGAACACGCTGCGCGTGCGGTGGCCCGTGATGCTCATGGCGACGTGCTCGGACACACCGGCCCGCACGAGGTTCCGCACGGCCGAGCGCCGGAGGTCAAATGGACGAACTGCTCAACTACCTGAACCGGGAACGGAGCCGAAAAGCTGGTCTGGGCGGACAGCTCTACTCGTTTGTCCAGAACCTCTCGGAGGAAGCGCGTGCGCAGGATCGCTTGGTGCTTGCCGTGTCGCTGCCCTCCGTCGTCGACGAGATGACACCGGAGGACGAGGCCGATTTCCAGCGATTTGAGAAGCTCCTGGATCGGCTCGGCAAGGCGATGATTATGTCGGCCGAAGCCGAGACGTCGGAGATCATCCGTCGGCGTCTCTTCGAGTGGGGTGGCTTGCCAGACGATGCGAAAAAGACCGCCGGGGAGTACGCTGACTGGGTCCAAGCCCATCGTTCCCAGGTTCCAAACTGGTTTCCGGTCGACCATGCGAAGGATGCGTTCGCCGACACCTATCCGTTCCACCCGGCGTTGCTGTCCGTGTTTGAGCGGAAGTGGCAGGCGCTGCCCCGTTTCCAGCAGACACGCGGTATTCTGCGCCAGCTCGCCCTTTGGGTGGCGAACGCCTATCAGGCAGGCTTCAAGGGTGCCCACAAGGACCCGCTCATCGGGATGGGAACAGCACCGCTTGACGACCCGCTCTTCCGGTCGGCGATCTTCGAGCAACTCGGCGGCGCAAAGCTTGAGGGCGCGGTCACGACGGACATCTGCGGCAAGAAGGACTCGCATGCTGTCCGCCTCGACAAAGAGGCGGTCGAAACAATCCGCAAGGCGCGACTCCATCAGAAAGTCGCCACTACCATCTTCTTCGAGTCGAACGGCGGCCAGGCGAAGGCCGAGGCGACGCTACCGGAGATTCGTCTCGCGGTGGCAGAGCCGGATCTCGACATCGGCAACGTCGAGACCGCGCTCGAAGCGCTATCAACTACCTGCTACTACCTTTCGGCCGAGAAAAATCGTTATCGGTTCAGCTTGTCGCCGAACCTGAATAAGCTTCTCGCCGACCGGCGGGCGAGTGTCCAGTCAGCGCGCGTGGAGGAGCGGATCCGCGCCGAGGTACAGAAGGTGTTTGCCGAGGGGAAGGGTGTCATCGACCGGATCTTCTTCCCGGACAAGAGCGGTCAGATTCCCGACGCAGCACGTCTGACGCTCGTTGTTCTCCCACCAGATCAAGCTGTAGCCGACAGGGTCACGCAGTCCTTCATCGATGCCGCGACGAAGGAGCACGGGTCCTCCGGGCGTACGTTCAAGAGCGGACTCGTCTGGGCGGTGGCGGAAGGAGCGGAATCCCTACGTCAGGACGCGCGGAGTACGCTCGCCTGGGAAGACATTGCCGATGAAGACACGGACCTGCGTCTCGACGACGGTCAGAAGCGGCAGCTCGCCGAGAGCCTGAAGAAGGCGCAGAGGGACATCAAGGAGACTGTGTGGCGAACGTACAAGAACGTCATGCTCCTGGGTAAGGATGGTGAGTGGAAGTCTGTCGACCTTGGACTCGTCCATTCGAGCGCTGCGCCGTCGATCGGCCAACTCATCATCGAGCGGTTGAGCCAAGCGGGCGATGTTGAAGACAAGGGCGTCAGTCCGAACTTCCTCGTCCGCAACTGGCCGCCAGCCTTCAAGGAGTGGAGCACAAAGTCGGTGCGTGAAGCGTTTTTTGCATCGCCACAGCTCCCACGCCTGCTCAACCCTGACTCGATCAAGGACACCATTGCGCGGGGCATCGAGAACGGCATGCTAGGGTACGTCGGTAAGAAGGCCGACGGTGGGTATGCGCCGTTCCACTGGAACGCTACACTGCCATCCCAGGATGTCGAGATCTCCGACGACGTCTTCATCATCCAGCGCGAGCTCGCGGAGGCGTACGCCGCTGGAAAAGTTACCCCGACGACACTACTCGCTGGAAGTCCAGTTACTGGCGCCGGCGTCGCGGGGACCGAGCCCGGCGGTTCTTCGACGGCGGTTCGCCCCGCAGAATCACCGACGACGATGTCCCGCCTCGTGTGGTCTGGGGATGTCCCGCACCAAAAGTGGATGAACTTCTACACGAAGGTGCTGTCCAAGTTTTCTGGGGCCGCGGGTTTGAAGCTTACGCTTCGAGTAGAGGTTGCGCCTGCAGAGGGTGTGTCTCAACAGAAGGTGGATGAGACCAAGGTGGCCCTGCGCGAGTTAGGGCTGAAAGACGTGCTCGATGGCGAGTAAGATCCCGGGAACCGACGGAACCCGGCAGCGCGGGGCATTTTAAATCGCCCACCGATTTGAGGACATGGCATACGTCGGGGTCGTGGCCACCGTTCTCTGCTTCATGCTCTCCGCGTGTTCCTCGACACCGCCGGGGGGCGAAGGCAAGCGGTACGGTCTGGAATCGAAGGATCTCTTCGAAGCGCTCGCTCGAGGTGAAGCTCGCGCGGCTCTCGAGTTCTACGAGGCCGAGGGCGAGAGACTCGCGTCGCGCGGGCAGCGGTTGAAAGCGGCGCTGGCCCTGACGCGAGGCATGAACGTAGCATGGCGCCTCGGCGAGCACGACCGGGGTGTCCGTCTGGGCCTTCGCGCCCTCGCCATACTCGACGGTGAACGCGAGTCGGCAGCCGAGCGCGTCCGACGAGTCCACACCCTCACCATCCTCGGTCACGTCTATTCCCGCCTCGGCCAAGTCATCGAAGCGCGGCAGCGCCAGGAGGAGGCTCTGAAAATCGCGCAAGGCATGCCCGAGCTCGACCGGCTGTTCTGGTCGGGCAATGCCCTTCTAGACTTGGGCCGTCTCGCCCTTAGAGAGCAGAAGAAAGATGAAGCGCTCAGGCGATTTCGCGACGCGGTCGACCTGCTGGAAAGTCGCTTGGCGCGCGACCAGGGCACTCCATTCCTGGGCACTCGTCGGGAGCTAACGCTCGGCCTGCTCGCCCTGGCGACGCTTCAGAACCCGGCCGAGGCGGAGGCGTCATTGCGCCGCGCCCGGCTCGTGGTCCGGACGACCGGCTTTGCCGATACCGAGATGCGAGTCCTCATCGGTCTTGGTCTTTTCGCTGCTCGACGTGGCGATCACCGTGCGGCCGCCCAATTCTTCGGTGACGCCCTTCCGATGGCTCTCCGCTCCACCAATGTCGATCAACAGATCACGGTTCGCGCTGGACTTGGTCGCAGCTATGCCGCTCAGGGCAATGTCGATCGAGCGGCTTTCGAGTTCAGCGAATCCATTTCGTTGATGGAAGGAGTGCGCGGCCGACTGCACGACGCCGAGTTTCGAGCCAGCTTCGTGGAGGACAAGCAGGCCATCTATGAGGGTGCGGTTCGCGCGATGCTCGATGCGGGACGCCCTCGCGACGCGTTCAGGCTGGCGGAGGCTGCGCGAGCACGGGCATTCCTAGATCTTCTGGGCACTCGTACGAGTTTGGCACGGCCACGCCTCAAAGAACTGGCCAAGCTGGAAGAGGAGGTGAACACCAAGCTGCGGCAAGTTGATGCGGCTCCCGAGGAGACCGCAATCGGAGATGATTCACTCGAGGACGATCACACATCGAATGCGAGAAGTACCGAATCCACACTGCGAGGCGCCACCGTCATCGAGTACCAGCGTTTCATCGACCGCGTCCGACGCCAGGACCTGGAACACGCCTCGCTGCTCACGATGGAGCCACTCGGGGTGGAGGAGGTGCAGGCACTACTGCCCGAGGACATGGCACTGCTTGAGTACTTCGTCACGGACAGGGAGACTCTTGTCTGGAGCATTACCCGGACCCAGGTGGACATCGTTCGACTGCCGATCCGGGCGGCCAGACTTACAGAGTTGGTCAGCGATTTCAGGCGGAGGCTAGCCGCGAGGGCTGCGCCGCAAGAAGTGGCGTCCTCCGCGCGTCAGCTCTACGAGGCAGTGTTCGCCCCTGCGACCCGCCTCCTCACGCAGAAGCGACTGTTAATCGTTCCGCACGGAGTGCTTCACTACGTCCCGTTTGCCGCATTTCAGAGTCAAGACGGCCGATGGCTCGTGGAGGACTACACGGTCGCCCTGTTGCCGAGCGCCAGCGTGCTCAAATACTTGGCGGGGAAGGGCAGGGATGCGCGCGGCCCTGCCCTCATCGTAGGAAATCCCTCCGCCGGTGCTGGGTTCGCACTGCCGTTTGCGGAGCGCGAGGCGGAGATGGTGCGTGCGCATTTCCCTGACGCGACGGTCCTGGTCCGCGGCGCCGCCACGAAGAAGAAGGTACAGAGTCTTGCTCAGGCGGCCGGGCTGTTGCACTTCGCGACGCACGCGGAGCTCAATGCAGACCGTCCACTGTCGTCCGCATTGATTCTGGCGTCGGACGGTGACGGTAATAATCGCTTGGAGGTGCGAGAGATTTTCGCGATGGAGTTGAACGCATGGCTCGTTGTGCTGTCTGCATGCGAGACCGGACTCGGAGAGCTGTCAAAGGGAAACGAGGTGGTCGGCTTGCAGCGGGCGTTCCTGTACGCGGGAACGCCGGCGGTCGTCACGACTCTCTGGGCTGTCGATGACCGTGCCACCTACGAACTGATGCGAGCGTTTTACGCTGAACTACACTCCGCGGGGCCGTCTGAGGCGCTTCGGCGAGCTCAGCAGGCGGCGGCTGCGGCTCGACGTCAAGACTTCAAAAACAGTAAATACTCCCGGTGCCTCGATGATGGTCGCTGATGGCCCAGATCTTAGGCGATCGTTGCCGCCGCCACCAAGAAACACGTGCGGGACGTGAGCGCTACAGCACCCGCAGCGCGTAGAAGACGCCGAACGCGATCGACCCGGCGCCGGCGGCGAGCAGCGCGCGCGCGACGCAGGCGCAGCGCCAGCGAGACCGGAAGAGCATAGACGGGACAAAAGGCCCTGTTGACGGAACATCCCTTCTCGGAAGTTCCCGCCCCCCCCAAGCCCAAGCGCTCCGCCCCCCGATACAGCTTCGTATTCACCGAGGGTCCGCTCTGGCATCCCGACGGCTACTACACGTTCGTGGACATCCGCCGCAACAACGGCGAGCTCCACCGCCTCGTGCCCGGCAAGCCGGCCGAGCTCGTGCGCAAGGACACCGGTGAGGGCAACGGCACCACGTTCGATCTCGAGGGCCGGTTCGTGATGTGCGAGGGCGGCAACCGCCGCCTGAGCCGCACGGACGCGGGCGGCAAGATCGAGGTGCTCGTGGACCGCTTCGAGGGCAAGCGCTTCAACCGTCCCAACGACGTCGTGTGCAAGTCGGACGGCAGTCTCTGGTTCACCGATCCCGGCTACCGCGTGCCGATCGCTCAGCGCGAGCTGGACGCCGGTGTCTATCGCCTCGCGCCCGACAGGAGCATCACGCTGGCCGTGCCTTGCGAGTATCCGAACGGGTTGGCCTTCTCGCCGGACGAGCGCACGCTCTATATCGCCAACACGCGCTGGACGGCATACATCCACGCCATCGAGCTCGACGCCGACGGCAAGATGATCCGGCGGCGCGTGTTCGCCGACATGTCGTCCGACGACACCGCCGGCGTGCCCGACGGCATCAAGGTGGACGTCGAGGGCCGCGTGTACTGCACAGGGCCCGGCGGCACGTGGGTGTTCGCGCCGGACGGCACGAAGCTGGGGATCATTCGCACGCCCGAATACCCCGCCAACGTGGCCTTCGGCGGCCCCGATCTGAAGACGCTGTTCTTCACGGCCAACACGTCGATTTACACGCTCCGGATGAAGGTGCCCGGGCAGCCGCACCCGTGGTATCGTCGCGCCATTGGGTAGGGGCACCCTCGGAGGGTTCCCCTCTTCCCCTCCAACGGAGGTCGTGATAGCCAAGATTCGACACATCGCGCTATCCGACCCCGACAAGACGGCGAAGTTCTACATCGACGTGTTCGGCCTCAAGCAGGTCGGGCGCGTGGACTCGCCCGGTGCCTCCGGGTACTACCTCACCGACGGCGACATCAACCTGGCCATCCTCAAGTTCAAGAACGACACGGTGGCTGGCGTCGAGCGCGGCAAGGACTGGAGCGGCCTCCACCACTTCGGCTTCCAGGTGGACGACATGGCGGCCATCGCCGAGCGGCTCACCGCGGCCGGTGCGCCCAAGCGCGACGACGTCAACAACGCGCTGCTCGGGTCCTCCATGGGCGAGCCCCGCCACGGCGGCAACGTCGAGGTGAAGTACTCCGGGCCCGACGGCATCATGGTTGACGTCTCCGAGTCCGGCTGGGTCGCACCCGGAGCTTCAACCCCAAGGTCTGAATGCGCGCCGCGCTGGCGGCGCTGTCGATCATGCTCGCGCTCGGCCCGGCGATTGCCGCGGCCGAGCCGAGCGCGCCCGCCATCGAGCCCCGGCGCCAGCCGGTCCCGGCCGTCAGCGCTGACAGCGAGTACGACCGCGGCGTGCGCGCGCGCGTCGCCAAGGACTGGAAGGCCGCCGAGGCCGGCTTCCGCCGCGCCATCGCGCTCCGCCCCGGCTTCGCGGACGCGTGGAACGAGCTGGGTTTCGCGCTGCGCAACCAAGGCCGCTACCCCGAGTCCCTGGCCGCCTACGACGAGGCGCTCAAGCTACGCCCCAACTTCCCCGAGGCGCTCGAGTATCTCGGCGAGGCCTACGTGAAGATGGGCCGCGTGGACGAGGCCCGCCGCGTGCTCGACCGCCTCCGCCCGCTCGACCCCGGCCGCGCGCAAGAGCTGGCCGAGGTCATCAAGACCGGCAGCGCCCGCTAGCACCTCGACGGTGAGCGTTACCTCCTTGGTGAAGGCGAGCCCGCCACGTGGTGTCACGTATTTTTTCACTCGTCTGAACAGCCCACCGTTCCGCGCGGCGGATCGCCGTGATCACGAGGGATTACGGTTCCGGCGCGGGATTTGCTGTGTCTGTTGAGGTTTGGGCTCGCGGTCAATTCCAGCGTGCATCGGTGTCGCCCGCGGCATAGACGGGACGGGCTTCGGAGGGGGAAGGCGACGGGATGAGAGCGATCGGTATCGGAGCGCTGCGCGTGCTCGGTGCGCTCGCCTGCCTGGCGGCCGCGATCCACGCAGGGCCCCATCACGCGCGGGCGGGCGCGGCCACGCCCGCGCTCGACCGGGAGCTGGCCGCACTGCTGGAATCCCACGGATTCACCGGGCGGATCGAGGAGACCCTCGAGGCACGTCTTGGTCGCCGCATCAGCCATGGCCTGGCCGATGTGGGCCGCTTGCTGTGGTTCGACACCATCGCCGGGCTCAACGGAGACAACACGTGTGGGGGCTGCCACTCACCCACCGCCGGCTTCGGCGATACGCAGTCCATCGCGATCGGCATCGAGAACAACGGCGTGGTCGGCCCCGGACGACGGGGTCCACGTAATCAGCGACGGACGCCGATGGCCATCAACACGGCGTTCTTCCCGAACCTGATGTGGAATTCGCGGTTCGCGTCGCTGTCGGACGATCCGTTCGACAATCGCCAGGGCTTTCTGTTCCCGCCGCCCGAGGGACTCGGCCTGTCGGCCCTGCCGCATCTGCTCACCGCCCAGGCCTTCATTCCACCAACCGAGCGGGTGGAGGTCGCCGGCTTCGACTTCCCCGGTGACAACGCCGCCATTCGCGACGAGGTGCTGCGCCGCCTGAACGCCGTCGCCGAGTACCGGCGGCTGTTCGGCAAGCACTTCGACACGGTCAGGTCCGGCGGCCCCATCACGTTTGCGATGTTCGGCGCCGCCATCGCGGAGTTCGAGTTCACGCTCGTGTTCGCCGATGCGCCGCTCGATCGGTTCGCTCGCGGGCAGCGCAACGCCCTCACCGATCGTCAGAAGCGCGGTGCCGTGCTGTTCTTCGGCCGCGCCGAGTGCGTCGCCTGCCACGCCGTGGCCGGGCGGTCCAACGAGATGTTCAGCGACTTCGCCAGCCATGTCGTCGGCGTGCCGCAGATCGTACCGCGGATGGGCAATGTCCGCTTCGACGGGCCGGGGCTGAACGAAGACTTCGGCGTCGAGCAGATCACCGGCGACCCAGCCGACCGGTACCGGTTCCGGACCTCGCCGCTCCGCAACGTGGCGCTGCAGCCGACGTTCTTCCACAATGGCGCGTTCACGCGGCTGGACGACGCCATCCGACACCACCTGGCCCCGGCGTCGTCGGCCCGGAGCTACAACCCCGCCGCCGCCGGTGTCGCGGAGGACCTTCGCGAGCCGCTCGGCCCGATCGAGCCGGTCCTGGCGGAGCTCGACCCGCGGCTGGCCAGGCCGATCCAGCTCACCGAGACGGAGATCGACGCGCTCGTCGATTTCGTGCGCAACGGCTTGCTGGATTCGCGCGCCCGCCCGGAGCACTTGCGTCACCTCGTCCCGATGTCTCTACCGAGCGGCCGGGCTCCACTGGTCTTCGAATGACGGCAGTCTGCTCCGCAACACTGTCATTGACTCGGGCTGTTGGCGACGGGGCTCGCCGACGGGCCGGATCCGGCGCTGGGCCGGAAGCAGCACGCGCAGTTCGTTGCCCATCGTGTTCACGCTGTTCCATTCACATCAGGAGGACTCGTTCATGAGACACGTGCGACGTTCGCGAATTCTCAGCGGTCTGCTCACTCTCACCCTGGCACTGATCGGGGCCGTCGGCGCGTTCGCCGCGTCGACCCCGGCTGGCACCCGGACCTTCCTGCTCTCCGACGGCTTCGTGATTCCCGGCGTGCTGCTGTGCGAAGCCGCGCATCCGGATCCGCGCGGTCCCGTCTGCCCGGCGACGTCGGCGGCCGCAAACGGCGAGGTGATGGTCCTGACGGGCGTGGGCAGCCTGAGCACGAAGCCGAAGTCGATCAGTGGCGGCGGCTCGTTCACTCACCTGGACGCCGCCGGTAACGTCCTCGCGAGCGGCACGTGGACGGCCAATGCGCTGGTGAGCTTCAGATCCTACGGGACGGCCATCGAGGAGGGCGTGACGCTCGAGGGCGGCCATGCCGTCATCCAGGTCACGCTGTCGACGCCGGGGCAGCCGTCGGTCCGTGGCGTGCTGCAGATCTTCTGCCTCGACGGTGGCAACCCGCCCCCGAGTGTGAAGGGCGACGGGTTCAACCTGTCGCTGTCGGGGGGTCCCAACTTCAACCGGAGCCTGACCGGCGTCGCCGAGTTCCTGCCCGAGTAACTGCGCTCACCCCGACTGGGGCCGGTCATCCGCCGAGCGGGCGGACGACCGGCTCCAGCCCGGATCACTCCTCACCCCAGTAACTCCTCCACGCGCCGGCCGAGCCACCCTTGCTCGCGGCGGCTCCAGTAGAGGTCGTGCAGCCGCGTCGTGAGTCGCCCCGGCCGGCCGTCTCCCAGCGGTCGACCGTCGACGATCGTCACCGGAATGATGCCGCCGGTGGTCGAGGACAGGAACGCCTCGTCGGCCCAGTACAGGGTCTCAGGCAAGAGGGCGTCCTGACGCGCCGTGATCCCCGCCTCCGCCGCCAAGTCCAGCACGGTCTGCCGGGTGATGCCCGGAACCACGCCGGCGCGCGGGGTGAGCAGCGTCTGCCCATCAACCACGAACAGGTTGAATCCGAGGCCTTCGGCAAGGTGCCCGTCCGGCGTGACGAGCAGCGCGGCGTCCGCTCCCCGTTCCACGGCCTCGAACAGTCCGTCCTGCAGATCGAGCCAGCTGAGCGTCTTCGTCTGCGCGGCGTCGCCGGAGGTGCCCTGGCGAATGCCGCTGATCGCGAGATGGATGCCGGTCGCCCGCTGATCGACCGGGAACAGCGAGACATACGGAATGGCGCACGCGAGGAACTGGTTCGTACACAGCCTGGGATCGAAGCGCGTAAGGGACAGGATCCCGCGCGTGAGCGTCATCTGGGCGTGCGCGTCGGAGAGGCCGGCGCGGCTGACACACTCGGCCAGGATGCGCGCAAGCTCCACCGGCGTGTACGGGCAGATCAGCCGGCGACGGGCACACGAGCCGAGAAATCGCTGCAGGTGATCGTCCAGTCGGAAGAACCAGCCCTTCCACACCGACACGACGTCGTACACGGCGTCGCCGCCCATGAAGCCGCCATCGAAGATGGAGATCCGCGCCTCGTGCGCCGGCACGTAGCGTCCATCGAGGAAGGCGATTCCCTCGTGCATCGGGCTACTGCGCCGATACGCCGCCGTCGATGGCGACGACGCTCCCGGTGATCCAGCGCGCGTCGTCCGAGGCCAGGTAGACGGCGAGCTCCGCCACCTCGTCCACCGTCCCCAGGCGTCCCAGGGGATGGAGCGCCGCCACCGCCGCACGCCGGGTGGCGTCGGCGTGCGAGAGGCTGCGCGTATCGATGACACCCGGACAGATGCAGTTGCAGCGGACGTTGTCGCGCGCGTAGTGGACGGCCACACTCTTGGTCAGCATGACGAGACCGGCCTTGGCGACGGCATAGGCGTGGGCCGGCACCGCCGGGATGGCTTTCAGCCCCGCCACCGAGCCGATGTTCACGACGGTCCCGCCGCCGGCCGCGATCATGTGCGGCAGCACCGCACGCAGGTACCGGAAGGCGCCGGTGAGGAACACGTCGAGAGCCTCGCTCCAGGCGGTATCGGTGAGCTCGTGCAAGGGACCGCGATGGACGGCGCTGCCGGCATTGTTCACCAGCACGTCGAGCTTTCCGAAGGCGCCGAGCGTGGCCGCCACCGCGGCCTGCACGTCCGTCTGCACGGCGACGCTGCCCGGCGCCGCCAGTGCGCGGCCGCCGCTCCGCGCGATCGCGGCGACCGTCTCCTCGACCGCAGCCGGGCGCCGGCCGGTCACCACGACGGCCGCGCCCTCCCGGGCCAGATGCTCGGCGATGCCGCGGCCGATCCCCGAGCCGCCGCCGGTGACGAGCGCGACCTTACCCTCGAGCTTCATCGCCGGCCGCGCGAGCGCGCTGCAGTTCGCCCACGAAGGTGACGAGGGCGTCCACGCTGGAGTGCTCCGCAAAGAGATCCTCCGGCAGCGTGAAGCCCACCCAATCTTCGAGCTCCTGGATGACCACGGCGGCTTCGACGGAATCCATGCCGTACCGGCTCAGCTTGCGCGACGGGTCGATGCGGTCGACGTCGAGACGCAGGCGGTGCGCGAGCAGTGCCAGGAGACGCTCACGGAGCACATCGGCCGTGATCACCGGCGCTCCTCGAACGCGCGGAGGCTGCCGTCGAGGTAGGCGGCCCGGCACGCCGCCCGCTGGATCTTGCCGCTCGATGTCTTGAAGATCGTCCCCGGCCGAAGCAGGACGATGTCATGGACACGCAGCTCGTGTCGTTCCGTCACGGCTTCCGCGATCCCGCCGACGATCTCGGCCAGCGCGTCCACCCCTGAGGTGTTCGGCGGCTCCGCGATCTCGGCGACGACGATCAAGCGCTCCTCGCCGTCATCGACCGAGAAGGCGGCCACGCAGCCCGACCTGATCGCGGGGTCGCTGTGCTCGACCGTGAGCTCGATGTCTTGCGGATAGTGGTTCTGCCCCCGGATGATGACAAGGTCCTTCGCGCGCCCGGTGATATAGAGCACACCGGCGCGCAGGAACCCGAGGTCGCCGGTACGCAGGAATCCGGCGTGGCCGTCCAGCGAAGCCTGGAACATTTGCCGCGTGGCCTCGGCCTCGTGCCAGTAGCCGGCGGCCACGCTGGGCCCGGCGAGCCAGATCTCACCAACCTCCGCTTCCTCCGCGAGCGATCCATCGTCCCGCACGATACGGACGTCCCACTCGGGATCGGGACGACCGACCCCGATCGCACGGGGGCCCTCGCCGTGCGCCGACACCACGGCGCGGTGCCGGCCGAGGGCGTGAGCGTCCAGGACCAGCGGCACCACGCCTGCGCCGGGCTCGTGCATGGCCACCGCCAGCGTCGCCTCCGCGAGCCCATAGCCTGGGGTCCAGGCGTTCGGCACGAAGCCACAGGGGACGAATGCGGCCTCGAAGCGCGCGAGCGTGGAGGCCCGCACCGGCTCCGCCCCGTTCAGGGCTACGCGCCAGCTCGAGAGATCGAGTGCCGTGCGCTCGTCGAGCCCGATGCGATCCGCGCACAGCGCGTACCCGAAGTCGGGTGCGTAGCTGTGCGTCACGCGGTAGCGCGTGACGGCGGCGAGCCAGCGCACCGGGCGTTTCAGGAAGGCCGCCGCAGGCATGAGATAGCCGCGAAACCCCCAGACGATCGGCTGCAAGGCGCCCATGATGAGGCCCATGTCATGGAAGAGCGGCAGCCACGACGCGGCCACCGTGGCGGCCGAATAGCCGAGCGCGCGACGCTGGATCGATGAGTTGTGGAGCAGGTTGCGATGGCTGACCATCACGCCCCGCGGCGCCGACGTCGATCCGGAGGTGTACTGCAGGAAGGCGAGCGCGTCGTCCGCGAGGGACGGCTCCTTCCAGTCGTCGACCGATCCGGCAGTGAGCTCGTCCTCCCGCGGCCACGGCAGCAGCGCCAGTGCTGTCAAGAGCTCGGCGGTGGCGCGCCGTCTCAGCCCGGAGCCGCCGAGCACGATCGCCGGCTTCGCGCTGTCGAGGATCGGGGCCAGGCGCGCGAGCGCCTGTTCCGTCCGCGTGGGGAGACCGAGCGGCACGGCGAGAACGCCGGCGTAGAGGCAGCCGAAGAAACTCGCCAGGAACTCGGGCGCCGGCGAATCGAGCAGGAGCGCGCGATCGCCCGGACGGAGACCGCGCGCCGCGAGGACGCTGGCGGTCGCGCGCGCACGCTCATCGAGCGCACGGTAGGTGAGGCGTTGCCCCTCGATCTCGCCGTCGGGCAGAAAGACGATGACCACGCGGTCGGGATCGCTGGCCGTCCGTGCGCGGAGCACGGAGACCAGGTTCGAGCCGGCGGCTGGCACGCCCGGCGTTATGCCGACGGACGACAGGTCGCCCAGACCTCGTCGAAGGCGCCCAGGAGCCGGTCGATGTCGGCCTTGGTGTGACGGGCGCTGAAGCTCACGCGAAAGCGCTGCTGGTCCACCGGCACCGCGGGGAACACGGCATAGTTGATGAAGATCGCCTCGCGCTCGAAGATGGTCAACGCCTTCCGGACGTCCATGTCCTCGGGCACGCGCACGGCCGCGAGTGCACCGACCGGCTCGCACACCAGACCGAAGCGAGCCAGGCCGGCGGCCGCGTGCCGCACCGTGGCGCGCAGGCGCTCGGCGAGCTCGGGCTCGCGCGCGAGCACATCCAGGCTGGCCAGCACCGCCGCCACGACCATCGGCGGCAGGGCTGTCGAGAACATGTAGGAGCGGGCGAAGAACCGCAGGAATGCCACGATGTCTCGTGACGCGGCGGCGAACGCCCCCATGACCCCGAAGGCCTTGCCAAGCGTGCCGATCGTGATGTCGACCGCGCCCTCGACGCCGAAGTGCTCGGCGGCGCCACGACCATGCGCGCCCAGGACACCGGTGGCGTGCGCATCGTCCACGACGAGGATGGCGTCCCGCCGACGGCACACCGGCACGATTCGATCGAGCGGCGCCGCGTCACCATCCATCGAGTAGACGCCCTCGACGATCACGAACCGGTCCCGGGCGGCAGCCTCCTCGCCGAGGACGGTCTCGAGGTCGACGGCGTCGTTGTGACGGAACCGGCGTTGCGGCACCCGCGCCATCCGCACGCCGTCCCAGAACGAGGCATGCGCGCCCTGGTCGAGGACCGCCATGTCCCGCTCGGTCGCCACCGCCGCGGTGATGCCGACATTCGCGCTGTAGCCCGTGGGGAACAGGATCGCGTCCTCGGCGGCCTTCACGGCCGCCAGCCGCTCCTCGAGCTCTCGATGAAGACGACTGTAGCCGTTGAAGTGCGGCGGCCCCGGCGTGCCGACGCCGTACTGCTCGACGGCCGCCTGCGCCCGTTGCCGGACCTCGGGATGCGCGGCCAGGCCGAGGTAGTTGTTGGATCCGAACATCAGGTACCGACGGACCACGCCGGTCCGACGGTCCAGCATCTCGACCTCGCGGCCGTCGTCGCGGATCGTCTGCCGCAACATCAGGGGGCTGTCCGGGCTGGTGATCTCGGCCGCTCGCGCCGCGCCCGCTTTCACGCGATCGGCGAAGCGCTGCCCCTTCGCGCGACTGACAACCTCCTGGAGGTCGAACATGTCCTGCTCGGCGAGATAACGGTCTGGCATGCAAGAGTCCCCGTGGGCTGTGGAGATGTTAGTTGAAGATATTGGGGGACGCAAGACGGCGTCGCCGGTCAGCAGGCTCGGCGTGCCTAGAATCGTGACGCGATCAGGGTCGTGTCGGCCCTCGCCCATGCCTTGCGAAAGCGCACCTCCGATTGTTGGGCCGCCTCGGTCCTGTTCTGCGCCCGCAACTGTCGCGCCCCCCGGCAACCATGAACGACGAGGGGTTAGCGGACGTCAGAGCCGCTAGCCCCTTTCGTTTACCGCTGGTTGATCGCCTTGTTCGGAGACCAGCCGTACGCCTTGGCACAGGCACCGCCCATCAGCATTGCGCGTTCACTGTCGCTCAGGCGGTGGGTCTGGCGGAAGGGCTCGACGGCCTGTTCGTAGTTGACGACAGCGAAGGCGCGAGTCCAGTCGGTACCCCACAGGCAGCGTTCGAAGCCCCAGGCGTCGAACACGCGGGCGAGGGGGTCCCAGATGTCCGGGAACGGATAGGGCTCGCGGGACAGCGTGCAGGCACCGCTGACCTTGACCACCGCGTTCCGGCGCTTCGCGAGATCCAGCACCTTCGGCAGATCCGCCCATGGCTGCGGCGGGGCGGGCGGCGTACGGGGCTGCATGATGGCCAGGTGGTCGATGATGAATCGCGTGTCCGGGTGGCGGTCGATGAGCGACGCGCCGGCGTCCACGTTGCCCCAGCACAGCATGTTGACCGGAAAGTCGTGGCGAACCGCAGCGCGCAAGATCCGGTCGAGGCCCGGGTCGCTCGGATCGCGCCCCGCCTCCTTCGTCATCATGATCCGGATGCCAACCGTGCCCGGTGTCTTCTTCCAGTCGGCGATCACATCGGCCACCTCCGGATCATCCGGATCGACCGGCTTGACGAGGGCGAAGCGCCCGGGATGAGCCCGCTGCACCTCCACCGCATAGCTCGCGTCGTAGCGGTACATGGAAAAGGCGGAGATGAAGATCGCGCCGTCGACGCCGACCGTGTCCATGGCCGCCACCATCTCGTCACCGGTGACGTGAGCGGGCCAGTTCGGGACACTGTGCCAGGGCCGTTGTGGGGTGTTCGCCTCATAGACGTGGACCTGGGAGTCGATGATCGCCATCGGGACGTTCCTCCGTGCCAAGCGGATTTTTATGGTTCGAGTGTACTCACGTTTACCAGCGCGCCCAGTTGAGGGCGTCGATCAGGCCATTGGCGTCCGCGACGATCCGGTCAAAGACCTCCGCGAGCGCGCGGCGCTGTCCGACGAGGGCGTTGTGCTGCGCGACGAGGTCCGCGCGCCCGGCGTCGACCTGACGCCGAAGATCCGCGAGCTCGGTGTCGAGGCGGCGGATCTCCGCGTCCACGGGCTCGAGCCGCGCGCGGCTGCCGTCGAGCCGGGCCTGCAGCGCCTCGCGCTCGCTCCGGGCCGTGGTCTCGTCCACGGCGTGGAACTCCTCCTGCGCGCGCTCGATGTCCGCCTGCTGGGCCCGCCACGCGGCATCGATCGCCTTCTGGAGGTCCGCGCAGGACACGGCCGTCCGCGTCGCCTCCAGGCGCGCCTTCATCGCCTTCGCGCCCTCGAGGTAGATGTCGACGTGACGCTGCTCGTGGGCGGCGACTCGGGCGACGAAGCGCTCCCAGCGGTCCCGGAGGTCGGCCGGCAGATCGTCCGGCGCCTCGTGTCGCGGCAGCGTGACGACGAGGTCGGCCGTGACCGTCAGCGACGGAAAGACGCAGGGCACGGCGCGCGCCGCCATGTCGCCCGAGGTCAGCTTCCATTCCACGGACGTCATGCCCACCGCGCGCCGGCCGGTTCTCGCGTCGACGAGGCCATTGGCATCGATGGCCGTGAAGATCGCCGCCGTCGCCATCCCGCGCACCGGGTAGTAGCGGGTCGCGCCTAGCGGCACCCCCCCCCCCCGCGGCCCCGGCGGCGCCG
>JBKKCN010000185.1:0-25200 GCA_046712525.1 Candidatus Rokuibacteriota bacterium | reverse complement strand
TGGTGATCGTGGCCGCCCTGGTGTTGCTGGCGGCCCTGCTCGTCATCGTGTACCGCACGTGGGTGGGCACCGCCTTCCGGGCGGTGGCCGAGGACCAGGCGGCGGCTAGGCTTATGGGCATCGACGTCAACCGCACCATCTCGCTCACCTACCTCATCGGCGGCGCATTGGGCGGCGCCGCGGGTGTCCTCTTCGGCGTGCAGTACGGGCTCGTCAACCCGTACACGGGGTTCATCCCCGGCCTCAAGGCCTTCACGGCCGCCGTGCTGGGCGGCATCGGCAACATCCCGGGCGCGATGATCGGCGGCCTCGTGCTGGGACTGCTGGAAGCGTTCGCGGCGTCCTACATGTCGTTGCTGACGGGCGGCAACTTCGGCGCCGAATATAAAGACATCTTCGCCTTCTCGGTGCTCATCCTCATTCTCATCTTCCGCCCGAAGGGGCTGCTCGGCGAAGTGGTGCGAGAACGCGCGTGATCCCCGCCCTCGCCTCGATCGCGCTTCTCGCGCTGTCGGGTGTGGCCGTTGCGGTCTTCCCGCGATCCGTCCTCGCCTTTCTCCTCTTCCAGTCGAGCCTGCTCGTCGTGTATCTCGCGCGCATCCCGGGCTGGCTGCGCGCCGGCCTCCTCGGCATCGCGCTCCTCGTGATGATGCCCGTCATCGGCGCCTATAACGGCTACTACCTCGAGGTAACGACGCAGGTCGGCATCTTCGTCGCGCTTGCCCTCGGTCTGAACATCGTGGTCGGCCTCGCCGGCCTCCTCGACCTCGGCTACGTCGCGTTCTTCGCGGTGGGCGCGTACACGTGGGCGATCGTGGGCTCCCCGCACGCGAACCTGATCGTCGGTGGCGGCTTTCCTCTCGCGGCGGGCTGGTTCTATCCCTTCCTGCTCGTGGGGCTCGTGCTGGCAGCAGGCGTGGGTGTGCTGCTCGGCCTGCCCGTACTCCGGCTGCGCGGCGACTATCTCGCCATCGTCACTCTCGGCTTTGGCGAAGTCATCCGCGTCCTCGCCAACAACCTCGACAAACCGATCAATCTCACGAACGGTCCGAAGGGCATCACCCCTATCTCACGGCCGCCCTTTCCCTTCGACCTCTCCTACTCCGAGGGCTTCTACTTCCTGGTGCTCCTCATCGTGGCCGTGGTCGTCCTCGTCAACCGGCGGCTCGAGAACTCGCACATCGGGCGGGCGTGGGAGGCGATCCGCGAGGACCAGCTCGCCGCGCAGGCGATGGGCGTGCCCCTCGTGCGATCCAAGCTGCTCGCCTTCGCCTGCGGCGCCTCCTTCGCGGGTGTCATGGGCGTCGTCTTCGCCGCCAAGCAGGTCTTCGTCAACCCGGAGTCGTTCACCTTCCTCGAATCCATCGGCGTGCTCACCATGGTGATCCTGGGCGGCATGGGATCCATTCCGGGGGCGATCATCGGTGCCACCGTGGTCACCGTGCTCAATCTTCAAGTGTTGAAGGGGCTGTCGCTGTGGCTGAACGAGCTCAAGAACGCGGGGGTGGTGGTGCTCGGCTACAACCTCGCGGACCTGCCCACCCAGCTCGAGCCCGCGAAATACGAGCGGATGATCTTCGGCATCATCCTCGTCCTCATGATGATCTTCCGGCCCCAGGGCATCTTCCCCGCGCGGCGCCGCCACCGGGAGCTGCAGCAGCCGTGAGCGCGCTCTTCGAGGCGCGCGGCGTGACCAAGCGCTTCGGCGGGCTCACTGCCCTCAACGAGGTGGATTTCTCGCTGGAGCGCGGTATCGCCTCCATCATCGGCCCCAACGGCGCCGGCAAGACGACGCTCTTCAACGTCTTCACCGGCCTCTACGCGCCCGACGCCGGCACTGTGACCTTCCGAGGCCATTCCCTCGTGGGGCGGCGGCCCGACGAGATCGTCGCCCTCGGCGTGTGCCGGACCTTTCAGAACATCCGCCTCTTCGCCAACATGACGGCGATCGAGAACGTCCTCGTCGGTATGCATGCGCGCATCCGGCTCGGCATGTGGGACGCGCTCTCGCACCGGCCGCACGCGCGCGCGGTCGAAGAGGGCCTCTGGGTCCGCGCCGCCGAGCTGCTCGAGCGCGTGGGCCTGCGCCCGAAAGCGAACGAGGTCGCGCGCAACCTGCCCTATGGCGACCAGCGGCGGCTGGAGCTGGCGCGCGCCCTCGCCTCGGAGCCCGCCTTGCTGCTGCTCGACGAGCCCACGGCCGGGATGACGCAGGGGGAGGCGCGGCACCTCATGGAGCTGCTGCGGGGGCTGGTCACGGAGCTCGACCTCACGCTGCTGCTCATCGAGCACAACATGCGCGTGGTCATGGAGGTCTCCGACCGCGTCACCGTGCTGGATCACGGCGAGAAGATCGCCGAGGGGCGGCCGCGCGAGGTGCAGGCGGACGCGCGAGTGGTGGAGGCGTACCTCGGCCGGCGCGCGACCGGCTCCCGGAGCGATCGTGCTCAGCCTTGAGGGCATCGACGTCTACTACGGTGAGATTCACGCCCTCCGGAGCGCCGCTCTCGACGTACGGCAGGGCGAGATCGTCGCGCTCCTCGGCAACAACGGCGCGGGCAAGTCCACCACGCTGAAGACGATCTCGGGACTGCTGGCACCGCGGCGCGGCAGCATCCGGCTCGACGACGAGGCGATCGCCGGCACGCCCCCCCACGAGATCGTCCGCAAGGGTATCGCGCACGTGCCCGAAGGGCGGCGCATCTTCAACCGTCTCACGGTGCGGGAGAATCTGATGATGGGCGCCTACCTGCGCTCTGACGCCGGTATCACCAGCGACCTCACGAACGTCTTCGACCTCTTCCCGCGCCTCCACGAGCGCATCGCGCAGGTGGCAGGCACGCTCTCGGGCGGCGAGCAGCAGATGCTCGCCATCGGCCGCGCGCTCATGGCCCGCCCTCGCCTCCTCCTGCTCGACGAGCCCAGCATGGGTCTGGCGCCGGTCCTCGTCGAGCAGATCTTCGACACCATCGTGAACATCAACCGCCTCGGCACCACGATCCTGCTCGTCGAGCAGAACGCGGCCATGGCCCTCTCCATCGCCCACCGCGGTTACGTCCTGGAGACCGGCGCCATCGTGACCGAAGGCACCGCCGCCCAACTGTCAGAAAACGAGGAAGTCCGCCGCGCATATCTCGGAGAGTAAAGACAAGGAGACGTCATGCTGAGCGAGGGAATCAACTTCGAGGGCCACAAGATTGGCGCCACGTATCAGACCCTGGGGCGCACGGTGTCGGAGACGGACATCGTGACCTTCGTTAATTTATGTGGCTTCAACGAGCCGCTGTTCATGGACATGGAGTACGTCAAGAAGGAGTCGGTCTTCGGACGCCGCGCGGCCCCGGGCGCCCTCACCTTCTCGCTCTCCGAGGGCCTCGTCATGCAAACGGGCCTCATCCACGGCACCGGCATGGCGTACCTCGGGGGCGAGATCCGCGTGGTGGCGCCCGTGCTCGAGGGCGATACGCTGCACGTGGAGATCGAGGTCGCCGACAAGCGTGAGACGAAGAAATCCGACCGTGGCATCGTGACGTACAAGCATCGCGTGCTCAACCAGCGCGACGAGGTGGTGCTGGAGGCGCGCATCCAGCGCATGATCCGCCGCGCAGGCGGCTGAGTGCCGGCTCACGCTGCGAGAATCTCGTGACCGCTCGCGTAGAATCGGGCCATGACGCTCGGTATGGGAGCAGAGAGCGCGCTGTGAGCCCGGGCCGTATCGTGCAGATCAGCGTCTCGCCGAGCGGTGTGCCGAAGAGGGCGGTGGCCAGCGCACGCATCACGACGCTCGGCGTGGAAGGTGACGGCCATCGCGCCGTTCCGTATCACGGCGGCCCCGACCGCGCCGTGTGTGTGTACGCCCTGGAAGCGCTCCGCGCGCTCCAGACCGAAGGCCACTGCGTGGTGCCGGGTGCGCTCGGCGAGAATGTCACCATCGAAGGTCTTCCGTGGGGCGCGGTGACGCCGGGGCGCCGCCTGCTGCTCGGCGACGGCGTGCTGCTCGAAGTCACGCGCTACACCACGCCGTGCCGCACGATCATGGGCGCCTTCAAGGATCGCGCGTACGGCCGCGTGTCCCAGACGCGCCATCCCGGGTGGAGCCGCGTCTATACGCGCGTGCTCGCGGAAGGCGTCATCGCGGCCGGCGATCCCGTCCGCCTGCTGGAGCCCGTCGTCGAGGAGCGCCACCCCGTTTGCGTGGCGCGCCCCGCGGCCGGGGGGGTTGGGGGGCCCTTCGAGGCCCCCCATCCAAAGAATCCGGTGAGCGCCACCGCCGACGTCGTCATCGTCGGCGGCGGCGTTACCGGCGCCTCCACCGCCTTTCATCTCGCCTCCCTGGGCGTCCGCCGCGTCGTGCTTCTGGAGCGCGCTTTTCTCGCGGCGGGCGCCACCGGGCGTTCGGTCGGCATCATCCGACAGCTATATCCGACGCCGGAGACGAGCCGGATGGTGGCGCGCTCACTGCGCGTCTTCCAGACCTTCTCGGACGCGGTGGGCGGCGAGTGCGGCTACGTCGCCTGCGGCGCGCTCATCGGCGTGTCGCCTGCGATGCGCCCGGCACTGGAGAAGAACCTCGCCATGCAGCGCAACCTCGGCATTCGCGCCGAGATCCTGGAGCCGGTTGACGTCGCGCGTATCGAACCCCGTATCGACCCCGCCGGCCTCGGAGCCTTGCTCTACGAGCCTGACTCCGGCTACGGCGATCCCACCGCGGTCACCATGGCCTACGCGGAGGCCGCCCGCCGCCTGGGGGTGACCATCCGCCAGGGAGTGGAAGTCACGGCCATCCGTCGCGCCGGCGATCGAGTCGTCGGCGTCGATACCGCAGACGGGGAGCGGATCGACGCCCCCGTGGTGCTGAACGCCGCCGGCCTCTGGTCACCCGCCCTCGCGCGGCTCGCGAAGGTCGAGCTGCCCATCGTGATCGGCCGTCATCCCGTGTTCGTGGTCGCGCGCGGCCCTGCGTTCGGCGCCGCCCATCCTGTCTACCTGGACCTCGCGGGCGGCAGCTACGCGCGGCCGGAGACAGGCGGTCTCACGCTCACCGGCTCCCTCACCGACGATGAGACCCAGCACCCGATGGATCCGGACATGCTGGGCGCGGAGGTCGGCCTCGACGAAGCCGCGGGCGTGCTCGAGCGCACCGGGCGGGCGATCCCACGGCTGTCGGAGGCGCAATATCGCGGCGGCTGGGCGGGCGCCTTCGACATCACGCCGGACTGGATGCCCATCCTCGATCGCACGCCGGTGGACGGGGTGTGGGTGGCAGCGGGAATGAGCGGCCACGGCTTCAAGCTCGCGCCCGCGGGGGGCGAGATCATGGCCGCGCTCATCACGGGGGCGACACCGCCCGTCGACGCGGCACCGTTCCGGTGGGACCGCTTCTCGGCGGGCGCGGCCTGCACCACTTTCGTGGCGTCGTACTTGCGGTGAGCGACGCGCCCACCGTCGCCATCGTCCTCGTTACTTACTACGACACAAAATACCTTCAACGGCTGTACGCGACGATTGAAGGGCAGCGCTATCCGCGCCACCGCCGCCGTCTCATCGTCGTCGAGAACGGTGCCGGGCGCGCCGCCGCGCGCTGGTTTTCCGAGCACGCGCCCGATGCACAGGTGATCGTCCCGGGCGACAACACGGGCTACGCGGGCGGCAACGCGCTGGGGATGCAGCGCGCGCTGGAGGAGGGCGCGGAGTACGTGGCCATCGTCACGCAGGACACGTACCTGGAGCTCGACTGGCTGCGCGAGCTCGTGGACGTCGCGCAGAGCCGGCCCCGCGTGGGGGCCGTGCAGCCGAAGATCATGCGGCGTGACGAGAAGGGCGATGCTGTCATCCACACCCGCGGCAACGAGCTGCATTTCCTGGGCGTCGGCTTCGTGGGCGGAGACGGCGAGCCCGATCGGGAGCTGGACGTCGTCTCCATCTGCTACGCGAGCGGTGCGGGCGTCCTGTACAGGTCGGCGGCACTGCGCGACGTCGGCGTCTTCGATCCCGCGCTGTTCATGTACCACGAGGATTCCGATCTCGGCTGGCGCCTGCGGCTCGCCGGCTGGGATGTGGTGCTGGCGCCGCGGGCCGTCATGCACCACGACTACGACTTCTCGCGCAGCGCCCGCAAGTTCCACTACGTGGAGCGCAACCGCCTCGTCAACGTCTTCACCCACTACGACGCGCGCACGCTCGCGCTCCTCGCGCCCGCCCTGCTCCTCTTCGAGCCGGTCACGCTCGCCTACGCGCTCAAGAGCGGCTGGCTGGGCGAGCGCCTCCGCGTGTATGCCTTCTTCCTGCGCCCGCGCACATGGCGCTACCTGGCCGCCAAGCGCCGCACGGTGCAGCGCCTGCGACGCGTCCCCGACCACGCGCTGGCTCCCCTGCTGAGCGCTCGCTTCAACTTCGGCCCCCTCGCCACCGCCCTCGTGCGCCGCGTGGTCGACCCCTTCTTCGCCACCTACTGGGCCATCGTCCGTAGGTTAATCACCTGGTAGACGCCAGCGCTTCATGCTCGCGCTGTAGCGCGGCGAGACTGGCCTCCACGCTATAGCGTGCCCGCACGAAGGCGCGGGCCGCGTGCGCGAGACGGCGGCCCACCTCGCCGTTACGAAGGATGCTCAGCACCGCTGCCGCGAAGTCGATGGGCGTGTCGGCGGTGAGCAGCTCCGTGCCGGGGGTGGCGCCGATGCCCTCGTTGCCGATGCTGGTGGTGACGACGGGGCAGCCCGCGGCCATGGCGTCGAGATTCTTGCTGATGATGCCACCGCCCACGCGCAGGGGAGACACGAGCAGCGTCGCCCGCTCATAGTAGGGCTCGAGGCGGTCGACGAAGCCCGTCACCTCCACGCCGGGCTCGCGCGCCAGTCGTTGCACGCTGTCGATGGGCGCCGCCCCCGCGATCGTCAGGCGCACCGCGGGCGCCTCCTTGCGGACGAGGGGCAGGATTTCCCGGCAGAAGTGGATGACGGCGTCGGCGTTCACATCCCGGTTCATGGCACCCACGAAGAGCAGATGGTTACCCTCACGGGCGGCGGCGTCGATTCGGTCGGTCTCGATGCCGACGGGAAAGGGCAGCACGCCCACCGGTAGGTCGGGATCGAGCACAAGGAGCGCGCGCCGGTCCTGCTCGGACAGGGTCAGAATCCGATCCAGTCTCCGGCACACGCGGCGCTGCATGGCAATGGTCGCGCGCCACGCCAGCCACGCGCGCGTCCGCGCCGCCCCCGAGGCAAGCTCGTACCGACGGCGCGCAGGCTTGCCAAGCTCGTCGATGGCGACCGCGAGGCGCGGCACCCGGCGCCGCCGTCCCCCCAGCGCAATCGCCGACTCCAGGTAATCGACGTGGACGAGATCGAAGCGCTCTTCGCCCAGCAGCCGGCCGGCGAAGCGGCCGAGGCGCACGTAGGAGGCGGCGATGCTCGCCGTCTGTAGGACATTCGCGGGAGGTCGTGAGAAGGTCTGGAGGTGAAGTCCCCGGACGAGGGGACGCAGGCTGTCGGCGTAGGCCTCCTCGCGGGGATCGAGGCGGCACACGAGCGTGACGTCGTGGGCGCGCGCGCTGCCCGCCACCCACTGATAGAGGGCGCGGCCGCCCGCATGCCCGGCGCCCGGATGTGGCAGGAAAGGGCTGACCCAGAGAATCTTCATCGTGCCGGCGGTCGCCCGTTCACTATAATCGACGGGAACCCATGAAAGTCGTCCTTCTCGCGGGGGGCTTGGGCACGCGGCTGCGTGAAGAGACCGAGTTTCGCCCCAAGCCCATGGTCGACGTCGGAGGGCGGCCCATCCTCTGGCACATCATGAAGAGCTACGCCCATTACGGGTTCACGGACTTCGTCGTGTGCCTCGGCTACAAGGGCGACGTCATCCGCGATTACTTCCTGAACTACGAGAACCGCCATCGCGACGTCACCGTCACTCTCGGCACGCACGACGTGGACGTGCTCACCAACCACGCGGAGGCGGGCTGGCGCGTGACCCTGGCGGAGACGGGCGACAAGACGCTGACGGGCGGCCGCCTGCGGCGGGTGGCCCCCTACCTCGGCCGCGAGCGCTTCATGGTGACCTACGGCGACGGCGTGGCCGACCTCGACATCAGGCGCCTGATGGCCTTCCACGAGGCCCACGGCAGGCTCGGCACCATCACGGCCGTCCGCCCCTCCTCCCGCTTCGGCGAAGTCGTCATCGACCGCGGCGTCGTGCAGGCCTTTGCCGAGAAGCCGCAGGTGCAGGCGGGCTGGATCAACGGCGGCTTCTTCGTCTTCCAGCCCGAGGTGCTCGATCTGCTCACGGGCGACCAGGAGAGCCTCGAGCAATCGGTGCTCGAAAAGCTGACCGCCTTGAAGCAGCTCGCCGTCTACGAGCACCACGGTTTCTGGCAGTGCATGGACACGTCCCGCGAGATGGAGCTCCTCAACGACCTCTGGGCGAGAGACAGGGCCTCGTGGGCCGTGTGGCGCTGACGCATGGTCGACCGTGATTTCTGGCGGGACCGCTCCGTCTTCCTCACGGGCCACACCGGCTTCAAGGGCGGATGGCTCGCCACCTGGCTGCTCGACATGGGAGCGCGCGTCGCCGGCTACGCGTTGAAGCCGGAGACGGAGCCGTCGTACTTCGCCCAATGCGCGCTCACCGAGCGCATGACGTCATGCATCGGGGACGTGCGCCAGGAGCACGACCTGCGCGCCGCCCTCGCCGAGCACGCCCCCGAGGTCGTCTTCCACCTCGCCGCGCGGCCGCTGGTTCGCGCCTCGTACCGGCTTCCTGTGGCGACCTTCGCCGTCAACGTGCTCGGGACCGCGCACCTGCTCGAAGCGGCGCGCCACACGCCGTCGGTGCGCGCGGTGGTGGTGGTGACGAGCGACAAATGCTACCTGAACCAGGAGCGCGAGCACGGCTACCGCGAAGACGATTCACTCGGCGGGCACGACCCCTACAGCGCCAGCAAGGCGGCGGCGGAGCTGGTGACGGCGGCCTACCGCCGCTCCTTCTTCGACGTCGCCGGCACCACGGGGGTGGCCACCGCGCGCGCCGGCAACGTGGTCGGCGGCGGCGACTGGGCCGCGGACCGGCTCGTGCCCGATGCCATGCGCGCCCTCGAGCGCGGCGAGGCCGTGATCGTGCGCAATCCGGAGGCGGTACGGCCGTGGCAGCACGCCCTCGAGCCGCTGGCGGGCTATCTCATGCTCGCGCAGGGCCTGTACGCCGACGCCCGCCGCTACGCGGGGGCGTGGAACTTCGGCCCTCTCGACGCGGACACGGTGAGCGTGGCCACCCTCATCGAGCTCGTGATCCGCGCCCATGGCTCCGGCGCCTGGAAGCGCGCTCTCGCGGAGGCGGGCGCCGCTCCACCGCACGAGGCGGGGATCCTCCGCCTCGATTGCAGCAAAACCGACACCCACCTGCACTGGCGCCCACGCCTGACGCTGGCGGAGGCCACGACACTGGCCGTCGACTGGTACCGCGCCGCGCGCACCCGGCCCGCACCCTCGATGTACGACGTCAGCGTGAGTCAGATCCGCGCCTACGAAACCCGATGGGCGCCGTGGCGGTGACCGCCCACGGCGCGTGCCGCGGCTGCGCGGGCGCCCTCGCGCCCCCCTTCGTCGATCTCGGCGCCACGCCGCTCGCCAACGCGTTCGTCCGACCGGAGCGGGCCCATCTGCCCGACCCTACGTTCCCGCTCGCGGTGGCGCGGTGCACGGTCTGCCATCTCGTTCAGATCATCGACACCGTCGAGCCCGACGCGCTCTTCAGCGAGTACGTCTACTTCTCGTCGTACTCGGACGTCTTCCTCGCGCATGCGCGCGCGCTTGCGGGCGCGCTGAGCGAGCGCTTCGGCCTCGGCCCCGATCGCCGCGTGGTGGAGATCGCGAGCAACGACGGTTACCTGCTCCAGTACTTCCAGGCGCGCGGCATCCCCGTCCTCGGCGTGGAGCCCGCGCGCAACATCGCCGCCGCCGCGGTGGCCCGGGGCATTCCCACGCTCAATCGCTTCTTCGGCTCTGCTGCCGTGGCCGAGGTCCGTGCCTCGGTGGGAGCCGCGGATGTGATCATCGGCAACAACGTGCTCGCCCACGTGCCCGACGTGAACGACTTCCTCGCCGCCGTCGCCGCCTGCCTCGCCGAACAGGGTGCGGCGGTCTTCGAATTTCCCTACGTGGCGGACCTGCTGGAGCGAACCGCCTTCGACACCATCTATCACGAGCACGTCTTCTACTACTCGCTGTCGGCGCTCGTCGCCCTCGCCACCCGCGCCCGCCTCGAGGTCTTCGACGTCGAGCGCCAGGCGATCCACGGCGGCTCGCTGCGCGTCTTCCTTCGCCACCGCAGCGGACGCGCGCCGGAGCCGGCGGTGGCGGCGCTGCTGTCCGCGGAGCAGGCGGCGGGGCTGACGGGGCCGGAGCCGTACGAGCGGTTCGGGCACGACGTGGCACGGCTGCGTCACGACATTCCGGCGCTGCTGCGAAGCTTGAAAGCGGCCGGCCACCGGCTCGCCGCCTATGGCGCGCCCGCGAAGGGCAACACCCTGTTGAACGCGTGCGCCATCGGCCGTGACCTCATCGAGTTCACGGTGGACCGCAGCCCGCACAAGCAGGGGCTGCTCACGCCCGGCGCGCGTCTGCCCGTGCGCGAGCCGGAGGCGCTGCTGAGCGAGATGCCCGACTACACGGTGATCTTGCCGTGGAATATCGCCGAGGAGATCGTGGACCAGCAGAGGGCCTATCTCAAGAAGGGCGGCGCCTTCATCGTGCCCGTGCCCGCCCCACGCATCCTGGGAGACGATGACCTTCGTTGAGACGCGGCTGCCCGGCGTGCTCGTCGTCGAGCCCGAGCGCCACGAGGACGAGCGCGGCTTCTTCGCCCGCGCATGGTGCCGGCGCGAGTTCGAGGCGCGCGGCCTCAACGCCTCTCTCGCGCAGTGCAACATCTCGTACACGAAGGCGCGCGGCACCGTGCGCGGCATGCATTATCAGTGTGCGCCCTGGCGCGAGGCCAAGCTCGTCCGCTGCACCCGTGGCGCCATTCACGACGTCGTCCTCGACGTGCGGCGCCACGCGCCCACCTATGGTCAATGGGTGGCGGTGCGGCTCACCGCCGACGATCGCCGGATGCTGTACGTGCCGGAGGGCATGGCGCACGGATTTCAGACACTCGCCGACGACACCGAGGTCTTCTACCAGATGTCCGAGGTGTACCGGCCCGACGCGCAGCGCGGCGTCCGCTGGAACGATCCCACCTGCACCATCGAGTGGCCGATCGCTCCCGCCGTCGTCTCCGCGCGCGACGCCGCGCTCCCCTTACTCGGTGCGTAGCCGGGCGGCCTCCTCATAGACCGCGTTCATCGCAACATCGCCGCCAATTTTTCGGGCGGCCTGGTCACGATGGGAGCGTTCGTCGTCGTGGTCCCCATCTACCTGCGAGTGCTGGGCGCGGAGGCGTACGGCCTCGTCGGCATCTTCACCACGCTCGCGGTGGCGGCCACCGCCCTCGACCTCGGGCTCAGCTATACCCTCAACCGTGAGATGGCGCGCATGGCAGCCGGCGGCGAGCGTGATGCCGCCCTTCCTGACGTTGCCGTGACGCTCCAGGCGTGCTGCTGGGCGCTCGCGGTGGTGATGGGGGCGCTGGTGGTGGCGGCCTCGGGCGCCATCGCCACCCACTGGGTGAATGTGGAGCGCCTGACACGGGATGAAGTCAGGGTGGCGGCGCTGCTCATGGGGGTCGCGCTCCCCGCGGTGGTGGCGCGCGCCTTCTACCTCGCCGGGCTCAATGGGCTGCAGCGCCAGCCCACGGTCAACGGCGTGCAGGCGGCCGCCACCATCGCGCGCGCCGGCCTCACCGTGGCCGCGCTGTACGTCATCGGGCCCACGGTGGCCGTCTTCTTCACGGTGCAGGCCGCTCTGCTCTACGCGGAGGCGGGCGCGCTCGCGGTGGCGATGTGGATGGCGGTGCCCGCAGGTGCTCGCCGTGGACGCGTGCGGCCCGGCGTGGTGCGGGCGAGGGTCGGTTTCAGCGCCGGGGTGGCGATCACCATGATCCTCGGCCTCATCCTCACCGCCCTCGACCAGGTCGTGCTGAGCCGGATCCTGCCCCTGGCCGAGTTCGGGTATTACGTGGTGGCGCTCGGCGCGGCGGGAGCCCTCGGTCAGATCGTGATGCCGGTGACGACGGCCATGTACCCGCGCTTCAGCGAGCTCGTGGCGCGCGGCGAGACCGCCGCGCTCAGCGCCGAGTACCACTTTTCCACGCAGCTCGTCGCCGTTCTCGTCCTGCCCATAGGCGCCCTGCTCGCCGTATTTCCCGGCGAGGTGCTGGTGCTGTGGACGGGCAACGCCGACGTCGCGCGCCACGGTGCGCCGGTGCTGGCGTTGCGCGTCGTCGGCACCATGATCAACACGACGATGCACGTGCCCCATGTCCTGCAGCTCGCCTTTGGTTGGAGCAGCCTCGGGGCGTGGGCGAACACCATCGCCCTCCTCCTCGTGGCGCCCGCGACCGTTCTTCTCTCGCTGCGGTACGGCGGAGCAGGGGCGGCCGTGGTGTGGATCGGGCTCAACGTCGGCTCGATGCTCTTTGCCATGCGGCGCATGCACCAGCGCGTGCTCCCCGGCGAGCTCGGAGAATGGTATCAGGCATGGGCGGCGCCCGCGCTCGGGGTCACCGCCGTAGCCCTCGCCAGCCGCGCCACCATACCTGCCGCTCTCGATGCCGCGGGGGTCATGGCATGGCTCGCCGTCACCGGGCTCCTCGCCGCCGTTACCGGCGTCGTCGCGGCCACCAGGGTACGACGGCGACTCCTGGGCGCGCTGCGAGCAGGCGCGGTGTAGAGCGATGGCGATACCGCGTCGCGTGTCGGTGGGGTTGCCGGTGCACAACGGAATCGCCACCGTCGAGCGGGCGATCGTCTCCGTGCTCGGACAAACATGGACCGATCTCGAGCTCGTCATCTCCGACAACTGTTCCACGGACGGCACCGAGGCTCTATGCCGCCGCTACGCGGCGCAGGATGCCCGCATCCGCTACACGCGGCATCCCACGCTCATAGGGCCGCTCGAGAACTTCGCGTTCGTCCTCCGCGAGGCACGGGCGCCGTACTTCATGTGGCTCGCCGCCGATGACTACATCCTTCCCGCCATGATCGAGCGCGCGGTGGAGGTACTCGACGGCAACCCGGGCGTCGTGTGCGCCGTCCCCAAGGCGCGCCTCGTCGATCCGGACGGCACCACGCGTCCGGCGCTGGGAACCTTTGCCCTCACGGGCTCCCTTCGCGACAACGTGTGCGCATTCCTGCACGATCCGAACGACAACTCGCGGTTCTACGGCGTCTACCGCCGGCCCGCGCTGCTGCACGTGCTTCCGCGCTCGGCGTACTTCGCAGCGGATTGGACGATTTCGGTGGGCACCCTGCTCTTCGGCACGCACCACGAGCTGTCGGAGGTCCTGCTCGTCCGCGAGGCAAACGACCGCGGGAAGTACGTCCGGATGATCGAGACGGCCTTCGCGAGCGCGCCCTCACGGCTCTTGCCGTTGCTCCCGTTCACGCGCTCGCTGCTCGCGCTGCGGATCCCGCTCTCCGCCTGCAGCATCATCGAGATCATCCGGCACAACGCGGGCCAGCACGTCGAGTACGCCCGCTATCGCTATCCGCGCTATGGACGCGCCGCGCACGTGGTGGGGGCGGCCGTGGAGAGGGCCCGTGAGCGCCTCGCGGTGGCGCTCCGCACGCGGCGACGAGGAGGCGCGCCGTGAATCGAGATCATATCCGCCTGCGGTGCCTGGCGCCCGACACGGTGGTGCCGCCGAGCAATGGCTCCGCCGCGCGCACGCTCGGGATGGCGCGCGCCGTGCGGCCCCATGTGGGGGGAGTCGTCCTTGAATGCTTCTCCCCGGACGCGGCGCCCGCCCCCGGCCCGGACGGCCTCGACATCGTTCACGTTGCCAAACCGACGACCGGGCTTGCGCGGGCGCTCCACATCGCCCGCATGTTTTCGAGCCGCTCTTTCGGTTTTCGGTTCTCCGCGTTGTCGGGCGCGCCTGACACCATCGTGCAGCTGGAGTCGCCGTTGCTGTTCGAGGCCGCGCGCGCCGCCGGCCTCGGCGCCTTCGTCCTCAACGCCCACAATGTCTATCAGGACATGGCCCATTTCCCCCAGGCGCGCCGGGCGGAGACCGTATTCCAGCGCGTGACGGCGGGGCGGCAGGCGCGCGTGGAGAGCGCGTGCTGGCAAGCGGCCGCCCACGTCTTCTTCTGCTCGCAGCACGATCGGCAACGCGCAGAGAGTCTGCACCACGGCGTGGCCGACAAGTCGAGTGTGGTGCCCAACTGTGTCGACGTCGCGCGTTTCACGCCGCGGCCCTCCGAGCGCTTCTCCGGAGGCGGCTCGGTGCTCTTCATCGGCACCACGCGGTACCCGCCGAACTTCTTCGCGATCAATGAGCTCTGCACGGCGATCGCGCCCGCGCTGCCCGAGCTGACGTTCCAGATCGTGGGCGACGCCACGCTGCAGCCTCGACGGGTGCCCGCCAATGTGCGCTTCGCGGGACGCGTGCCCTCCACCGCCGCGCATTTCGCGGCGGCGCAGGTGGCGGTGGCCCCTCTGCGTCACGGCAGCGGCACGCGCCTCAAGCTGCTCGAGTTTTTTGCGGCGGGGCTCCCCGTCGTGTGCACCGCAAAGGCGGCCGAGGGCCTCGATGTACGGGACGGCCGCGAGGTGCGCTTCGCGGAGACGACGGCGGAGTTCATCGCCGCCATCCGCGCCGTGCACGCCGACCCCGCCCTCGCCGCCACCCTCGGCGCGGCCGCGAGGCGTCTCGTGGAAAGCCGCTACCAGTGGGCGGCGCACGTGCCCCACATGCTGGAGGTCTATGCGCGCCCTCGGTCGAGCTGATGGCGGCGGCGCCGGCAAAATCACGGCGCGTTTGCGGGCTCCCTAAGGTAACGTGACGGAAACCACGATGGACGAGCTCGAGCGCGCCGCATCCTCCCGCGCCCTCACGATACGCTCCCCGCGGTGCGTCCGTGACTGAGACGCCGCCACCCATTCCGGTGTTCCAGCCCTACATCGGCGTCGACACCATCAAGGCGGTGGTCGACACACTCAACGTGGGGTGGCTCGGGATGGGCGCGGTGACCAAGGCCTTCGAAGACGGTCTGGCGAGCTATCTCGGCTTGAACGGCCGGTACGTCGTCGCCACCAATACGGGGACGTCGGCGTTGCACATGGCTCTCCTCGTGGCAGGCGTGGGGCCGGGCGATGAAGTCATCACGCCGTCCTTCAACTTCGTCTCGGATCACCAGGCGATCATCGCGACGGGAGCAGTGCCGGTGTTCTGCGACGTCGAGGACGTGACGCTCGGCGTGGACGTCGCGAAGGCGGAGACGCTCATCGGGCCCCGCACGAAGGCGATCGTGCCGCTACACTTCGCCGGCATTCCGGGACCCATCCACGATCTGTACCGGCTCGCAGAACGCCGCCGGCTGCGCGTGGTCGAGGACGCCACCCACGCCTTCGGTACCCGCATCGCGGGCGCGCCCGTGGGGAGCTTCGGCGATATCACGTGCTTCAGCTTCGACCCCGTGAAGGTCATCACGTCCATTGACGGCGGCGCCGTGGTCGTGAGCGACCCCCACGACGTGGAGCGCCTTCGCCATTACCGCCTGCTCGGGATCGACCGCGACACCATCGAGCGGTACAAGAACAGCCGCGTGTGGGAGTACGATGTCGTCTCGCCGGGCTTCCGGTACCACCTCACCAACGTGAACGCCAGCGTGGGCCTCTCGCAGCTCGCCCGCGCCGACGAATTCATCGCGAGCCGTCGGGAGTCCTGCCGTCTCTACCACCGGCTGCTCGCCGGCCTCGAGGGTCTCCGTGTGCCCGCCACCACCTTCGACGACGTGGGCCCCTTTATCTACTGTGTGCGCGTGGAGGGCGGGCGCCGCGAGGCGCTCATCGCGCATCTCGCCAAGGCGGGCATCGCCACCGGCATCCACTTCGTGCGCGCCCACGAGTTCTCACTTCTGAAGGATTGCCGGCGCGGCGACCTCGCCGTGACCGAGCGCGTCACACAGGAGATCCTTACCCTGCCCCTGCACACCTTCATGCGCACGGAGACTGTCGAGCGAGTGGCACACGCCATCCGCGACTTCATGCGCCGCGGCTGACAGGCGGCGCTCACAGGCATCCATCTCGCGCGGGCGGCGGGCGCGGACACCCAGATTCATGAGAGATCCCGGATGCAGCGCAGGTATCCGCCGGGAGCAACGGTGACGAGCAGCTTGTCTTCGACCCGCCCGTCGATCTCGAAACGGTCGTTGCTCTCGAGAAATCGTTGCACCGCCGTCCACGGATTGTCTCCGGGTCCCCACGGCCGGTTCGGAAAGGCCTCCTTCGACATGAGCTCGACGACGGTGTCGAAGACCACGAGATAGCTGTCTTTGGTCACGAAAGGTGAGTACAGCTCGAGCTCGCGCAGGACGTGTGCGTGCGTGTGGTCCGAGTCCAGCACGACCATGACGCGTTTCCTGCCGCGCACCGATTCCATCACGCGGGCCACGACGGCCGCATCGGTGGAGGAGCCCTGGATCATCTCGATGCGCTTGGCCATGGGATGCGCCTCGATCGCCGTGCGGTTCTGGCTTCTGATGTCCACGTCGACGCCCAGGATCCGCCCGTCGCCGCCCAGGAGCTCGAGGATCGAGGCGTACAGCACCAACGACCCGCCGTGCGCGATTCCCGTCTCGATGACGAGATCGGGCTTCACCTCCCAGATCAGCTCTTGCATGGCGACGATGTCCTGGGGGTATTGAATGATGGGGCGGCCGAGCCAGGTGAAGTTGTACGTGTACCGGTGCTTGCACGTCGCGTCGAACCACTCGCGCGTGAGAGTCTTCAGCCGCGCGTCCCCACCCTGACCTTCCACGGACGCCCTTTTCTGCTCCTCGAATTCCGGTTCAGGGTTCATGGTGCTCCACCACGACGGAGCGGACGCGCCGGATTGCCGACCACGGCCGCTCCCGCCGCGACATTCTTCAACACGACGGCGCCGGCGCCCACGACGGCTCCGTCTCCGATGCGGATCCGCGGCATCACCACGGCGCCGATGCCGATCATGACGCAGGATCCGACTTCGACGCAGCCCGCGAGATGAGCGCCGGGTCCGACGTGGACGCCGTCACCCAACACGCACTCGTGATCCACCGTGGCTCCCGTGTTCACGATGCACGCCTCTCCCAAGCGCGCCTTGGATGCCACCGCCGCCTGAGCCAGGATCTGCGCGCCGGCGCCGAGCACGGCGTCGCGCGCCACGAACGCCCGTGCGTGGACAATGCTGCCGATGGAAAGACCGGCGGCGCGCAAGCGCGCCTGGATCGCGAGCCGGTCGGCTCCGCGATCTCCGCCGATGGCGACGAGCGCCATCACCGACGCGGGATCGTGTGTGCTCTCGAGCCAGGCGCGGAAGCCCTCCTCTCCGTAGAACATGGGAACATCAGCGAACGGGCTCGCGACGGCCGGAGTCCGATCGAACACGGCGACCACGCGGTGCACGAGCGGATCGAGGGCTTCACGGAGCACCGTCGCTTGTCCCGTGCCGCCCCACAGGATGACGCGGATCACGACACGCCTCCAAAGAGCGGCAGCGACGAGAGCGGCCGGCATGAAATCGAGGAGGTCACTGCCGTCCTCGAGAACCTGGGAATCTGGCGATCTTGGAGCCCAGCGACGCTCCGCCGATGCCCGCGATGAGAACGTCCGGTGTGGCAGTCATGCGAGCGACCCCGTCTCTCCCACTTCGGATTCTGGCACAGGTCTCAGCGGCACAGTCGCTATAATCGGCGCGATGAGCATGCCGTGAACGCGCTCGTCGTCATCCCTGCCTACAACGAGGCGGCGCGCCTGGGGCGTGTGCTGCAGGGCGTGCGGGCCGCCGACCCTTCCCTCGCCATCCTCGTGGTCGACGACGGCTCCACCGACGACACCGCGGGCGTGGCGCGCGCGGCAGGGGCGCGGGTCGTCCGGCTGCCGTTCAACATGGGCGCGGGCGTGGCCGCGCAAACCGGCTACAAGTTCGCGCTCGCCGAGGGCTACGACTGCCTGGTGCAGCTCGACGCCGACGGCCAGCACGAACCCGCCGACATCCCCGCCCTTCTCGGCGTCGTCGTGCGCGGCGAGGCGGACGTGGCCATCGGCTCCCGCTTCCTCGGCCGCGGGGAGTACCGCGTGGGCGCTCTTCGCAGAGTGGGCATGGGACTCTTCCGGCTCCTCGCCTACCTGATGACCGGCGAGCGGTTCTCCGATGTCACCTCGGGCTTTCGGGCCCTGCACGCCGACGTCATTCGTTTTTTCACGACCGAGTGGTACCCCACCGACTATGCGGACGCCGACGTGCTCATCACGCTGCGCCAGGCCGGCTTCACGATCAAGGAAGTCCCCGTACGGATGTACGCGCGCGAAGGAGGCCACTCGATGCACGCGGGGCTGCGGCCGGTCTACTACGTGTTCAAGATGCTGCTGTCGGTGGCGCTGGCGCCCCTGCGGCGCGTCGTGTTCGAGCGGAAAGGACGCTGACATGGAAAGCCTGACTCCGCGCCAGACGATCTTCGCGCTGGTCACCTCGATCGTCGCCTTCCTCTTCATCGTCGAGCTGGTGCGGCGCCGGCGTCTGCGCGAGGAATACTCGTGGTTGTGGCTCCTCACGAGCGGGGCGATGATCGTGCTGGTCGTCTGGTTCCAGCTGCTGCTCGGTATCACCTCGCTCGTCGGCTCCGTGACCCCCATCACGACGCTGCTCCTCTTCGCCGTGCTCTTCCTCTTCGCGATCGTCGTCCATTACTCCGTGATCATCTCCAGGCTCACCACGCAGGTAAAAAATCTCGCCCAGGAGCTTGCTCTCGTGAGCAACAAGATGGGGGACCTCGAAGCGCCCCGGCAAAGCCGCCGCGCTCCTCGATCGACGGACACCTAGGAGCGCGGGAGCTTGGCGAGTTCCTGACGGGCGCGCCAGGCCTCGTAGCTGCGGGGCGAGAGGCGGATGAAGTCCTTCAGGTGGGCGCGCATCGCGGGGACATCGCCCGCGGCGCGCGCGATCTGCGCGAGATAGTAGCGGGGCGCGGCCAGCGCGGGATCGGCGTCCACCGCCGCCGCGAGCGCGCGCGTCGCCTCCTCCACATGGTTTTCGGACAGGCGCCCGAAGGCAACCGCCGTGAGCGCGGGCGCGCTGCGCGGATCGAGGCGCAGGGCCGATTCCAGCTCCGCGTCCGCCTGCCGTCCCTGCCCGGCGCTCCGCAGGCGGTTGGCGGCGGCCACGTGATCGGCAACTCGCGCGCGCGTGGCGACGACGAGAAAGTCCGGCCCCAGGGCTTGTGCCGAGGTCTCGTCGCCAAGACGACGGTACGCGGCCACGAGCGCCGGATAGACGGGCGCGAGCAGAGGGTCCAGGCGACGGGCGCGCTCGAGGTATTTGACCGCCCGGCGGTCGTCCCCGGCCTGGATGCAGGCGAGCGCTGCGTTGTAGAGCAGGGGCGCGGCCTCCTGCTTCCGCAGCGCCTGCTCATAGGCCGCCAGCGCCCCCTGGAAGTCCTTTTGTTGCAGCCGGGCCGCCCCCAGCCCCTGGTACGCCTCGAACCGCCGAGTGGGGTCGCTCACGAGCCCGAAGGCGTCCACCGCCTGCGCGGGCCGGGGCGCCATGTAGCCCGTGAGCAGCCACGCCGTCGAGGAGCCGGTCTCCCGCACATTGCGCTCCAGATCGGCGAGAACGCCCTCCACGCGCGCGGGGTCGCTACGGGCGCGCGCGATCCCGGCGGCGCCGTTGGCGGGCCGCACGTGGCGATATTCGTCCCGCGCGATGATGTCGGCGTAGCGGCTGCCGCGCCGCAGGTAGACGAGGGCCATGTCGTCCCAGTAAACGAGCGCCCATGCCGGTGACGCCATGCCCGCATCGGCATCGGCGCCGATGACGTCTTCGACGCGATCGCCGCTGTAGCTCGGATAGTCGACGACGGCGACGTCGAAGCCGTAGGCGGCCTGGAGGCGGTCCATGTGCTGTGGGTACGCGCGCGCGAAATGGATTTCTTCGAGGAGCGGTGGCGGGAGATACCCGCGGCCGTCGACGATGGCTGCCCGCCGCGGGAAGTCGCGCCACGCGATGTAGCCGCCCCAGTGAAACGAGTTGAAGAGACGCCCGTCGATGCCGCGCCGGTCGAGGTAGCGCAGGGCGCCTTCAGGCACGTAACGCTCGTTGATGCCGAGCCCGGTCACCCTGCGCTCGTCGTCGAGAGGGCCGACGTGAAGCAGTGCGCACACCACCGCCACCGCCGCCACGCCCGCCGCCGCGGAGGCCCCTGCCAGCGACAACCTCGCGGGCCACCCGCCCTGCCCGCGGTCAAGGACGGCGTTGAGATAACGCGCGAGAATCGGCGCCGCCACGATGGCGAGGAGAAAGACGAAGCGGACAGCCGAGAGGCCGAGGGCGACGAACGGCAGTACGAGCCCGATGGCGACGATCGGCAGCTGGCGCGCGATGAACCCATAGGCGGCGATGGTCACGGTGAGAAGCGCCACGATGACGAAGGGCGCGGGATAGTTCGCCAGCCGCGGCGGCTGCAGCTCCAACACCTCCTGTCGGACCCACGTGAGGTCGGTGGCGAGCCGGAACGGCAGGAACAGCACGTCCCACCGGTACGGATTGGCAGCGGCGGCGATGACGACGCCGACCAGCACCGCCGCGATGGTGGCGAGCTGCCGCCACGAAGGCGAGTGCGGTGACGCGGGCCGTCTCCACACTTCCCACGCGCGCAGCAGCACGCCGCCGCCCAGCACGGCGGCGAAGGGCACGAGCCCGACGAGCGCGCTCGGGTGCGTGTTGGCCCAGATGAGCTGCATCAGGGGCAGCGCGTAGAGGTAGCGGCGGCCGGCGCCGAGATACGCGTTGATCGCGTAGATGGTAAACGCGAGGAACACCATCAGCGTGATATCGGGACGCTCCACGAACCGGTGGCGCACGACGAGCAGCGCGGCGAGGAGCACGGCGAGGCGCACGAACAAATGGCGCAGCGTCTGCGGCTCGACGTCGCCCGGGTGGCGGGAGTCCTGCCAGAGGATCCAGAAGGCGAGGACGACGACGAGCGTCTTGAGGAGAACGATGCCCGCGATGCCGGAGGCGGCGTACGCGAGATAGAACGCCACACCGAAGAGCCACTCGGAGTTGTGATACGGGTGGGTCCCGGCACTCGGGAACGAAAGAATCTCGTGGGGTGGAAACCCGCCGCGCTGAACGAGATCGCGACCGAGCGCAAAGTGCGTCCACGCGTCGTGGTCTTCGATCCGGGTGATGGCGAGGGTCACCGCGGCCAGGAGCAGGACGACCGGGAAGACGAGACCGAGGCGCTTCAAGCCTGCTCGATTCTAGCCCGCGCGTGCGAGAGGGCTCAAGGGAAACTACCTCGCGGCCGGCTCACGCTGTCGATAGCGGCGCTCAGCCGCGGGGCGAATCTCCGATCGCAACCACCATCAGCGCGTACTTGGAGTCGACGGGCTGGACGCCGCGCCCATAACCGGCGACCTGCGTGGTGAGCCAGCCCACGCACGGTGTGCTCTCGTCGAGCTGGCCGCGCATCACCGCCCATTCATCGGGCGCCGCGTCGCCGAGCGCCTCGTAGCGCGCCGCGCTCTCGATCACCAGAACGAGTCGCGCAGGGCGCCCGTCGAGCCGCTTCACCGCGGTCATCATGGCCTCCGCCGCGCTCTCGAGCCCGCCGTTGTCGGCGAAGCCGAGTCCTGTCGCATACGGCGCCTCCAGGCAGGCCACGCTCGCCATCGGCGAGCGATCGGCGCCGCCGTAGAGCGCCGTGTCACCGAGGACGCTGCACACCGTGCGCATCTTGGGTCCCATGAAGTCACGCCAGGAGTCGAGAAAGGCCAGCGACGAGCCCTCCGCGCCGGCACGCGCGAAAGCGAGGCCGAGACCGCGGGGGTAGCGAGCGCGGAACGGCCAGCCGGCAAGCACGAGCCGCGCCGCTGCCTGACCGGCGTCGGCCAGGCTACGGCCTGACGTGGCCGCCACGCCACTGGCGCCACCGTCGGCGCTCGCAATACAGATGACCAGCGCGCCATCATTCACGGGGCCATGATCCGTGAGCAGCGCAGGCGCCACGCCGCCTGCGATACCGACGGGACCGATCACGCTGCGCACCGATTCGAGCACGTTGGTCTTGGAAGCTCCCGCGGTGAGCACGAGCGCGATGTCCGGGACGGCGCCATTGAGGCGGGCGACGGCAAGCGCGGCCGCACGGGCGACGGCCTGCTCAGGCTCGGGCTGCGATGTAACGCCGACACCGATCTCGAGCTTCGCAGCGAACGCTCCGGTGGCAACGTCGGTGGTCATCATAGACAGGAGAGAGTGCAGCGGGGATGCCAAAGCATATTATCAATATTTTCAGTGTGTTATGCATAGTCAGGCGAGCGGGGTGCCCGGTCGGCACGGACACGGTGACGGGAATCGGCAGACGCTAGAGGATGCCGTACTCCTTGAGCCGGCGGTAGATCGTCCGGCGCGAGATACCCAATGCCCGCGCGGCGGCTTCTTTGTCGTCCTTCAGGAGCGCGAGCGACTTGAGGATCAGCTCGCGCTCGACGTCCGCCAAGGTCGGAATCGTCTCGACCGACGTGACGGGCGTGGCGGCAGTGGCCGGCGTGCGCGCGAGAGCCGGAAGATCGCTCAGCATCAGCTGGTCCTTGGCCCCCATCGCGAATGCGCGTTCGACGAGGTTTTCCAGCTCGCGCACGTTGCCGGGAAAGGTGTAGCCGCTGAGCGCCGCCAGCGCCTCGGGAGAGATGCCGCGCACGTCGCGGTGGAAGCGGCGGTTGAACCGGCGCAGGAAGTGGCTCACGAGCGCGGGAATGTCGTCCCGGCGGTCGCGCAGAGGCGGCAGCAGCACCCGCACCACGTTCAGCCGGTAGAAGAGATCCTGGCGGAAGGAGCCGTCCGTCATGGCGCGCTCGAGGTCTCGGTTGGTGGCGGCGATCACGCGCACGTCCACCGGGTACGCCTTCGTGGATCCCACGGGCCGCACCTGCATCTCCTGAAGCACGCGCAGGAGCTTGACCTGCAGGGCGGGCGTCAGCTCCGCAATCTCGTCCAGGAAGATGGTGCCCTCATCAGCGCCGCGGAAGAGGCCGAGGGCGTCCGCGATCGCGCCCGAGAACGCCCCCCGCACGTGGCCGAAGAATTCGGACTCCAGGAGGTCTTGCGGGATGGCGCTGCAATTGACCGGGATGAAGGCTCGCTTGGCCCGAGAGGAGATCCGGTGAATGGCCGCCGCCACCAGCTCCTTGCCGGTGCCGCTCTCGCCCTCGATCAGCACCGGCGAATCGGTGACAGCCACCTTGCTGATGATGTCCTTCACCCGCTGCATGGGTGCCGAGTTGCCGATGAGCTCGTTGACCGTGAGCTCCTCACCCAGGCGCGCGCGCAGCGTGTGCACCTCGCCGCGCAGGAACTTGCGCTCCATCATGCGCGCCATCAGGTGGCGCAGCTCATCGAGGATCAGGGGCTTCGAGAGGTAATCGTACGCGCCCTCTTTGAGCGCCTGCACGGCGGAGGCGATGGTCGGGTAGCCCGTCATCATCACGACTTCGATCGACTCATCCTGCTTGCGAACCTCGCGCAGGAGATCGAGACCGCTCATGTCGGGCATTCGTACGTCGGACAGCATCGCGTCGAACAGCTCGGTGCGGAGGATCTCGAGGGCCTCGGTGCCTGAGGACGCGGTCTTCACCTGGTATCCCCACTGCCCCAAGGCTTCCCTGAGCAGCAGGAGAATCGACTTCTCGTCATCGACAACAAGGATCTTGGCGGGTTCCACGACATCCAAACTCTAGCAGGTGGGGTGTCAAAGTGACAAGGAATACTTTTACCCGCGCAGGCACGCGGAGTTGCGCCGCAGGTGTCAGCATGTTAGCGTGGGCGTTGACTTTTTAGTGAGGAGACCTACCAATGGCCGATGCAGCGACGGTCCAATTGACCGAGCAGAACTTCGATGAAACCCTCGCCCAGCATGATGAGTTGCTGATGGTCGACTTCTGGGCGGAGTGGTGTGGACCCTGCAAGGCCATCGCGCCCGTGCTCGACGACCTCACGCGCGAGGCGGGCGGCCGCGTAACGCTGGCGAAGGTGAACGTCGACGAGAACCACGGCCTCGCCGCCCGCTACGGCATCCGGTCGATACCGACCATTCTCTTCGTGAAGCAGGGAAAGGTCGTCGATCAGGTCATCGGCGCGGTGCCGAAGGCCAAACTGAAGGAGAAGCTGGACGCGCTGGTTCCCTAACGCGTTGCCGCTGAGCGCCGCATCAGCTCCGCCGGCATAGCTATTCCATCGCTGTCCCCGGCCCGCGAGGAGTTTCGCCAGCTCGCGGCGACGGGTAACCTTGTGCCCGTCTTCGCCGAGCTCCCCGCCGACCTCGACACGCCGCTCTCCGCCTACCTGCGCCTGCGTCCCGGCCCCTACTCCTTTCTGCTGGAGTCGGTGGAAGGCGGCGAGAAATGGGCGCGGTACTCGTTCCTCGGCACAGACCCGCTCATGGTGTTGTCGGCGAAGAACGGCCGCATCACCCTGCGCCGAGGCAGCGCGAAAGCTGAGCGCCTGCCGGACGGCGATCCACTCGAGGCCCTGCGCGGCCTACTCAAGGAGTTCCAGCCCGTCGCCGTGCCCGGCCTGCCACGATTCCAGGGCGGCGCCGTGGGATTTCTTGCCTACGACATGGTCCGTCACATGGAGCGGCTGCCTCGCTCCACACGGGACGATCTGGCGCTGCCCGATACGGTCTTCCTCTTCAGCGACACGCTGCTCGTCTTCGACAACCTCCGTCACCGCCTCCTCGTCATCGCCAATGCCCACGTGGACAAACGTGATGCGGCCTCGCTGGATGCGGCCTACGACCGCGCGGCGGTGCAGATCGGCATGACCATCGCCAAGCTCTCGCGACCGGTGCGCGCGCCCGCGCCGCTGACGCTGGCAGCGCCCGCGCCGCTGGTCGCACTCGGCGAAGAAGGCTTCACCACGACCATGGACGAGGCCACGTTCAGCGACGCCGTGCGGCAGGCAAAGGAATTCATCGCCGCCGGGGACGCCTATCAGGTGGTCCTGTCGCGCCGGCTCGACTGTACGCTCGATGGCGATCCGTTCACCGTGTACCGGGCCCTGCGCACC